>CAKNMY010000006.1 GCA_930989745.1 uncultured Lachnospiraceae bacterium
TCCAGTCCTTAACCTTCTTCTTCATGTCATCAAACATCTGCACCACTTTAATGTTCGCGCCGCCGTGCTTCGGACCTTTCAGGGAGCCGAGCGCCGCTGCGATCGTGGAGTATGTGTCCGTTCCTGAGGAGGATACCACATGCGTTGTGAAGGTGGAGTTATTTCCGCCGCCGTGCTCCATGTGCAGCACCAGCGCCAGATCCAGAATCTTCGCCTCCAGCGGCGTATACTTCATATCCGGGCGCAGCAGGCGCAGGATGTTCTCCGCTGTGGAAAGCTTCCTGGACGGATGATGGATATAGAGGCTCTTTCCTTTCACATAGTGATTGTATGCCTGATAGCCGTATACGGAGAGCATCGGAAATACACTGATCAGATTGATGCACTGGCGCATAACGTTCGGCAGAGAAATATCATCGGCGTTGGAATCGTAGGAATACAGAGTAAGCACGCTTCTTGCCAGAGAATTCATCATATCCTTGCTCGGAGCCTTCATGATTACGTCTCTCACAAAATTGGTCGGCAGGCATCTCTGAGCGACCAGCAATTCATTGAACGCTTTGAGCTGTTCTCTTGTAGGAAGCTTTCCGAACAGCAGCAGATATGCCACTTCCTCGAATCCCATCCTGTCCTCGGTCAGAAATCCTCTGGTCAGATCCTGAATCGGCATCCCTCTGTAGTACAGCTCGCCTTCACACGGAACTTTCTTTCCGTCCACGACCTTATTTGATACAATATTTGATACCTGTGTCAGGCCCGCAAGTACTCCGTTTCCATTGACATCTCGAAGTCCGCGCTTTACATCGTACTTTCCATATAAAGATACATCGATCGTGCTGTTCTCCACACAGATCTCCGTAAGTCTCTCAATTTCCGGTGTCACTTTCATCTTAAATGTCATAGTCTACTCCCTTCTGTATTCATAAAAATACCCTCAATCTGCCGCGTCGGACAAAACTTCCGCCCGAAGCGGCACGGTTAACAGTTACTCCTCTTTCTCCGCTTTTTTCTCCTCTTTGGGGGCTGCAGATGCTTTCATATATTTTTCTTCAATACGTCTGTTTACTGTCTGCTTTAACAACGTATAGAATACGGATACCAGCGGTATAAATATCAGCATTCCCAGAACGCCCATCAGGCTTCCGCCGATGGTAACCGCTGCCAGAACCCAGATCGCCGGAAGTCCCACAGAGCTTCCCACGACTCTCGGATAGATCAGGTTTCCCTCAATCTGCTGAATCACAAGGAAAATCGCGATAAAGATCAGCGCTTTCAGCGGATCCACCATCAGGATCAAAAACGCTCCCACCACGCATCCGATGAATGCTCCGAAGATCGGAATCAGCGCCAGGAATCCAATCAGCACTCCAATCAGCATGGCATACGGGAATTTGAAAATACTCAGCACAAGCACAAACATCGCGCCGAGGATCACCGCCTCCACACACTGTCCTGTGATAAAATTGGAAAACGTCTTCTCTGTAAGATGCCCCACATACCAGATTCTCTCAGCAGCCTTCTGCGGCAGAAACGCCGCCAGCAGTTTGCGAAGCTGGCGCAGCAGCTTCTCCTTCTGAAGCAAAATGTAGCATGCAAATACAAATCCCACAAAGAAATTCACAGTGCTGTTCACAACCACAGTCGCCACAGAAATGGTGGACCCGAGAGCATTTCCGATACCGCTCTTTAAGAAGCTGATCACATTATTTACGAGAGCTCCCCAGTCCAGCTGTACTGTCAGCAATGGCTCCAACGCCTCCTGCACCTCCGGGTTGTTATTGAACAGGTCGTTCAGCCACAGGTATGCCTGCGGAATAAATTTCTGTACGCTGAGCGCCAGGCTGGACACTGCCTCGCCCAAATGCGGCAACACATACAGGACAATCACAACGATCAGCCACAGAATCAGGCAGACCGCCAGCAGCAGGCTCACAGGCCGCTTGATCTTTGCTGTCACTTTATATTTTCTGATGTGGGAATTTTCGAACAGACACCGCTCCAGAAAACGCATTAGAACATTGATGACAAATGCAATCGCTGCCCCCAGCAGAAAGGGGCTGATCAGGCCGATGCAGTAGCTTATCCCGCTGAGTACAGCTTCCAGATGAAAACAGGCTGTGACCAACAGGATTGTAAACAGAATCAATCCCTGGATTCTCCTTACATTTTCTTTGTTCAGATTCATTACTACTCCTTTTTCATTGATGTTTATTCTCGGTTATTCTATTATAGCATTTTTGGGACAATTCGTATATATTCTAAATCTTAAAATAAAATGAAGAAATCAGCGTGAAATTTACAGATTTGTAATGAAATAAGCGGCATGCACCGGGATTTTGCTGGAAAAGGCAGCATTAAACAGCATATATGAAGCCGCAGTACCGCTCTTGTAACAGTTCAGCCCAGGCCTGCGCACATGCTGCGCAGACCGTAAGAACGTGATTCAGGAGTGCAAAATCCCATCGCCGAAGGCGATTATAAATGGATTTTGCATGTAACGGTTCAGCAAGGCTGAACTGTTACCCGCTCTTTAAAATATATATGGCAAATGTATTGACAAACCACAAAAAGTAATGTATTGTAAATGTATGAACAATTATTCATATGTTCGCCTATGGCGCAACGGATTTCTATATTAATTTTTTATTATGATCAGGGAGGGATTCTCATGAGCAGACAGAATTTTCATACAGACACCACAGCGCCGGGTCTCGGCGCAGCGAGCCGCGGCACATGCCCGGAAGGACATCATAGGACGGATAGCGCAGATCATGAGCATGAACACAGCCACTCCTGCGGATGCGGTCACGATCACCACCATCATCACGATGATTCCGCGGAATGCGATCACGACCGCCATCACCATCATGATGATTCCTGCGGGTGCGGCCACGACCACCATCACCACGATGATTCCTGCGGGTGCGGTCATGATCACCATCATGACGATGATTCCTGTGGGTGCGGGCATGACCACCATCACCACAGCGATTCCTGCGGATGCGGCCATGACCATGGAGACGCGCAGCCGCAGCACACGGAAATGCCTTCTGCATATAAAGGCAAGGCTCGCATCTTTCTCCTCGAGAATCTCGGCTGTGCGCACTGTGCAGCGCAGATGGAGGAAAAGATCCAAAAGCTGCCCGGCGTACACTTTGCGGATATCACATATACCACCCGGCAGCTGCGCATAGCCGCTGATGATACGCAGGCTCTGATCCCCAAAATCACAGAGATCTGCACCTCCATTGAGCCGGATGTAAAGGTTGTTGCAAAGGATCCCCGCCCGTCAGCCGTACACGCGAAAGAAAGCAAGTCGTTCTGGCAGGCGCACGGAGAACTGATTACGCTGATCGCGGGCGCTGTGCTCTTTCTCGCAGGCGAAGTACTCTCTCACCTTCCGGTTTCTCTGCCCGGAGGTATTTCTCTCGCACTCTTTTTGGCGGCATATCTGTGCCTCGGTTTCGATGTGCTGAAGACAGCTGTTAAAAACCTGTTTAAAGGACGTATCTTTGACGAGAACTTCCTCATGAGCATAGCCACCATCGGCGCCTTTCTGATTGGCGAATACGGCGAGGCAGCCGGCGTCATGCTTTTCTATCGCATCGGTGAGTTCTTCGAGGAAAAAGCGGTTGAGCGAAGCCGCGCCCAGATTATGGACGCCGTGGATCTGCGTCCGGAGACAGTACTTCTCATAGACGGGAACGCCACAGAGGAGATTCCGGCCGAAAACGCGCGTCCCGGAGATCTTGTTTTAGTCCGCCCGGGCGACCGTATTCCGCTCGACAGCAGGATTGTAAACGGCTCCAGCCAGCTTGACACCTCCGCCATCACCGGAGAGCCGGTTCCTGTCACCGTAAAGCCCGGGGACAGCGTATCTTCCGGCTGCGTCAATCTGAACGGTACTCTGACGCTTTCCGTGGAGAAGCCGCTCGAAGACTCTCTTGTCTCAAGAATTCTTGACGCTGTGGAGAACGCGGCTGCCAGCAAGCCGAAGATGGACCGCTTCATCACCCGCTTCTCCCGCTATTATACGCCGATTGTCCTTCTGATCGCCCTCGCGACAGCAGTCATTCCGTCCCTGGTAACGGGCGACTGGTCTCACTGGGTCTACACGGCTCTCACCTTCCTTGTTATCAGCTGCCCCTGCGCGCTGGTGCTGAGCGTACCGCTTGCTTTCTTTTCCGGCATCGGCGCCGGCTCCAAGCTGGGCATTCTCTTTAAGGGAGGCGCGTCCCTGGAGATGTTAAAAGACGTCAAAGCAGTCATTATGGATAAGACCGGAACCATCACGCAGGGCAATTTCCTAGTTCAGCAGGTTCTGCCGGCCGGCTCAGAGGATTCCGACAGCCTGCTGGCTCTTACCGCAAGCTGTGAACAGAATTCCTCTCATCCCATCGCTGTGAGCATTGTAAAAGCGGCCCGGGAACGGCAGCTTGCCCTGGATAAGCCCGACGAACTGGAGGAAATCGCAGGCCACGGAATCCGGGCCGTATTCGGAAGCGACACTGTCCTCTGCGGAAACCGAAAACTTATGGACAGATTTGGCGTCGCGTTTCCCGAACCGTCTTCCGACGGATTCGGAAGCGAGGTGTTTGTGGCCAAAAACGGTACGTATTCCGGAACTATCCGGATTTCCGATACCATTAAGGCAGACGCAAAAGATGCCATCACTCAGTTAAACGTCCGAAATATCACCACCGTCATGCTGACCGGCGATTCAGAGAATAATGCGAATGCAGTTGCAAAACAGGTTGGCGTGCAGAAGGTATTTGCCCGCCTGCTGCCTCAGGAAAAGCTCTCCCGCCTTCAGCAGATCCGCCGTGAATACGGAAGCGTGATGTTCGTGGGAGACGGAATCAACGACGCGCCGGTTCTCGCGGGAGCCGATGTGGGCGCGGCGATGGGAAGCGGCGCGGACGCGGCGATCGAGGCGGCGGACGTAGTGTTTATGACATCCAGTGTGGAGGCAATTCCGCAGGCGCTCGCCATCTCCAGAGCAACCGGAGCCATTGCAATGCAGAATGTAATATTTGCCCTCGGCATCAAGATCATCGTCATGATCCTCGGGCTCTTCGGATTTGCTTCCATGTGGCTTGCCGTATTTGCGGATTCCGGCGTCGCGATGCTCTGCGTGCTGAATGCCATCCGGATTCTCTATACTTCTTCTTTTGCAAAGAAATCTTTATAGGAGGCGCTATGAAAAATATACCGGATATTGAATTATGCAACGAACATCACCACCATCTTCTGAGCCCGGACATTCTTCTCCCTGATTCTGAAATTCTGTACAGTCTGGCTGATCTTTTCAAAACATTCGGTGACCCTACCCGCATCCGGATTCTCACCGCACTGTCCCGCCAGGAACTGTGCGTCTGCGATATCGCGGAACTGCTGGGCATGACGCAGAGCGCTATCTCTCACCAGCTTCGCATTCTGAAGCAGATGAAACTGGTCAAATTCCGCAGAGACGGAAAGACCGTCTACTATTCTCTCGCCGATTCCCACGTCTCCACAATCCTCTCCCAGGGGATTGATCACGTGACGGAAGAAGCACACAATTAGTCAGAGAGGCGCCGCATTTTTGCTAATGCGGCGCCTCTCTGGCATCTTCCTGATCTTTTTCTTCCAGCAAATACTTTCTTGCTGCAAAGAGCAGCACAATTGCAGCCACTCCCACAAAGGTCTGCCACGTCTCCAGATGTACCACGATCATTTCTCTTGCAATGGCAAACATCACTACTTCCAGCAGTGCCTTCACTGAGTGCCGGCAGAGCACGCGGATGAACTCAATGCCGATAACCAGCTCCAGCACAATGGAAAGGAACTCAGTGAACACTTCCACATAGTCCGCTTTCGCAGCCGCCAGGGAGCTGAATGAGAATACACACGTTTTTACCAGAACCACAAAGATCATCAGACCGATCAACACAGCGATGGCAATCTCCACCATCTGTGAGAATCTGTAAATCCAATCTCTGAACTTTTCCATAAGTCTCTCCCGTCCGTATTTTATCTCACCCGTTCCGGGTGGTTTTATCTGCGGTTTTTCCAAACATAATCACAATCAGGCCGCTGATTCCCATAAGGATCGGATAGAAGCAGTACGGTATGATCTCATATGGCGTAAGTCCTGTCAGGCTTGCTGCTGACAAAAGCTGCGCTCCATACGGAATCAGTCCCTGCCCTACAGATGTAAACATGTCCAGCAGAGACGCTGACCTGCGCGGACTGATCTCGAACTCGTCGCTGATCTCCTTCGCAATGGGACCTGCCATGACAATCGCTACTGTATTGTTTGCCGTACAGAGATCCACCAGGAGCGCCAGTACCGCAATTCCCAGTTCACCGCCCCGCTTGCCGCGGATTCTCTTTTTGATAAAAGAAAGAAGAAAATGAATGCCCCCCATCTCTTTTACCAGTGAAACGATACACGCTACCACAATGGAAATCACCGTGATATCGTACATCCCCATAATTCCGCCGCTGCCATCAGCACCCTGTCCGATCACCCGGAAGATATCGCCGGGCGCGATTGTCCCCATCGCCACTCCCACAATCAGCGAGAGTACAGTTCCGCCAATCAGTACCAGAAATACATTCACGCCGATCAGAGCTCCGATCAGTACCACCAGATACGGCAGAACCTGCCAGAGACTGTACGGCAGCTCCTCGTTCATCTGAAATGACCCGTTCCTGGTAAGAACCAGAAAAATAAGTATGGTGATAACTGCCGCCGGCAGCACGATAAGGAAATTTTCCTTGAACTTATCCTTCATCTCGCATCCCTGCGTTTTTACTGCGGCAATCGTCGTATCTGAGATCATGGACAGGTTATCTCCGAACATTGCGCCGCATACCACTGCTCCGATACAGATGGGTGTTCCGAAATCTGTCTTTCCGCTGATCCCGACTGCAATGGGCGCCAGAGCCGCGATCGTCCCCATGGAGGTTCCCATGGAAACGGAAATGAAGCAGCCGATCACAAACAGCCCCGCCACGGCAACTCCGGGCGGAAGTATGGAAAGTCCCAGATTTACTGTACTGTCCACGCCTCCCGCTGCTGTCACAGCACCGGAAAAGCCTCCTGCTGCCAGAAAGATCAGGCACATGGTAATAATATTGTCATCACCCACGCCTTTGGAAATAATTTGAATTTTCTCGTTAAAGCTGTGTCTTCTGTCCTGCAGAAATGCCACAAACAGCGCGATCAGAAAGCCGACAATCGCAGGCATCGCGTTAAAATCACCTGTGATAAATCCCGATCCCAGGAAAATCACCAGAAAAAACACGATTGGAAACAGAGCGGACGCTCTTCCCTCTTTCATCCTTTTCCCCTCTTTCTCTTCTTATTTACGCGGAAAATTCCCGCTAATATAAGCAGTGTATCATTTCCCTGAGGAAAAAGCAAGGATTACGCTGTCCGCCTGACGCCAACTGCCGCACCCGTAACACGCGGGTGCGGCAGTTGGAAAAGTCATATATCAGAAGTCTACTTCTGTTCCGTAATAGGTGCAGGTCAGCAGCTTTGCCATTGTCTCCGGATCAATCGTTCTCGGATTGGAGCCTGTGCAGGCGTCGCCGACAGCGTTCTTGGCGATCTCTTCTACCTTCTCCTTGAACTCTTCCTCAATGATTCCAAACTCCTTCAGTGTCTTAGGAATATTCAGCTTCACATTATACGCGTCAATCTTCGCGCACAGGGCCAGCATCAGTTCCTCATCCGTATTGCCCTCCAGGCCTACGGATCTTGCAATGTCAGCATAGCGCTTCAGAGCTGTTGCATCTTTGGCATTATACTTAATTACATAAGGCAGATAAATGGCGTTCGCGCAGCCGTGCGGAATATGGCCTGTGGAGAACGCTGCTCCTGTCTTGTGCGCCATGGAGTGTACGATACCCAGCAGCGCGTTGGAGAATGCCATTCCCGCAAGGCACTGCGCATAATGCATCTGCTCTCTCGCAGCCATGTCCTTCTCATAGGAGTCCGGCAGATATTCAAATACCATGGAGATCGCTTTCAGAGCCAGCGGATCTGTGAACGGAGAGTTCATCGTAGAGACGTAAGCCTCAATCGCATGTGTCAGCGCGTCCATACCCGTATGAGCCGTCAGCTTCTCCGGCATGGTCTCTGCCAGTTCCGGATCTACAATCGCCACATCGGGGGTAATGTTAAAGTCAGCCAGAGGATACTTGATTCCCTTCTCATAATCTGTGATGACAGAGAATGCGGTAACCTCCGTTGCAGTTCCGGATGTGGACGGAATAGCGAGAAACTTTGCCTTCTGTCTCAGTGTCGGGAAGGAGAACGGTTGGATAATCTCCTCAAATGTCGTATCGGGATATTCGTAAAATACCCACATCGCCTTTGCCGCGTCGATCGGTGAGCCGCCGCCCATCGCAATAATCCAGTCCGGTTCGAACTCGCGCATCACTGCCGCGCCTTTCATTACCGTCTCCACAGACGGATCGGGCTCAACGTTCTCAATCAGCTTTACTTCGATTCCGGCTTCTTTGAGATATGCTTCCACTTTGTCCACAAAACCAAATCTCTTCATGGAACCGCCTCCCAGAACGAGAACAGCTTTCTTCCCGGTCAGTGTCTTTAACTGCTCCAGAGAGCCTTTCCCATAATAGATATCTCTTGGTAAGGTAAAACGCATCATGTCAATGTCCTCCTTAATAATTTATGTACAGGTTGAATGGTTCTGCAATCATTATAACACTGTTAATTTTTTAACACAATACTTTCCGTGAAAATTTAACAATCCTTAACCTGGCGTATTCCGAACGCCTAATTCAGCATTTTCTTCAGTTCATCCATAAAGGTATTGACATCTTTAAACTCGCGATATACAGACGCGAATCTGACATATGCAACTGCTTCCAGATCCTTCAGCTTGTCCATCACGAGCTCTCCAATCGTACTGCTCGGAATCTCCTTGGCTTCCATATTAAAGATCTCCGTCTCCACCGCATCCACCAGAGCCGTAATCTGCTCCGCGGAAACCGGACGCTTATGGCAGGCACGCAGCACGCCCGCCTCTATCTTACTGCGGTCATACTGCTCTCTGTTCTGATCCTTCTTTATTACGATCAGCGGTATTGTCTCCACCTTTTCATACGTTGTAAAACGCTTTCCGCACTCATCGCACATTCTTCTTCTGCGGATTGCATTGCTGTCGTCGGCCGGTCTGGAATCCACCACACGGGTGTTGTCCTGTCCGCAAAACGGGCACTTCATAGGCGCTCCCTCCTTTTGGTTTATCCTTTGTCATTCAGTATAATGGATACCCCCTCCTCCCGTCAAATAGTTCCGTTAAATTTCCGCTGTTTTTATAACCTTTTGCCTGCATAGGCACATATAATTTTATAAAAGGATTTCGGTGGAACTGCTTATGCGTATGATTGAATTAAGGCAGAAAGAAGTCATCAATATCTGCTCCTGCAAATCGCTGGGCTGTCCTGTGGACATTGATTTCTGCTGTCCTTCCGGTCAGATCCAGTCCCTGATTGTCCCCGGCCCCTGCCGGCTGGGCGGTCTTCTCGGCCGGGAGAGCGAATATGTCATCCCCTGGGAATGTATCCGTCAGATCGGGGAAGATATCATTCTCGTGGAGATTAAAGAGGAATGCTTTTTCCACAAGCTCTGACCGTCAAAAAGGCGCGAGAGAAAATCTCTTATTTGTTGATTTCTGTCGTTTTCTGTGCTATACTGAGGCTGGATTCGCATGCCACGCGTTTCTTTTAATTTCAGATTTTACAAACAGGAGGTTTTCTTATGCTGCTTCAGTTTAACGCAACAAATTTCGGTGCATTCCGGGATACCTTTTCCTTAAATATGACCCCTGCAAAAATCACGGAATTTCCGGATTCCCTGATCACAGACACGGACGATGTCTCCGCCATCCCCCTCGCCGGTTTTTACGGTGCCAACGGATGCGGCAAGAGCACGGTTCTGAAAGCGCTTCATTATCTCTCCCGCTGCATTCTCTCCCCCAGCCAGGCACTGCCCGAAGATCACAGATTTGCCTTTGGCCACGAAGCCGCCGATGCTGTGACGGAGTTCGAAGTGCTGTTCCGCGCCGGCAGAATGGAGTATGATTACCAGCTCAGGCTTCTGCCCGGTACGGTGCTGGAGGAGAATCTTTTTGCAAGAAGTTTTTCAGATCCCAGCTATGACGTGGTATTTGACCGCGACGGTGAAGGCGTCTATCTGGGCGCGCTTGTGGACGGCGTGGATGTGTCATCGCTCGAGGATGATACGCCGATGCTCGCCTTTCTGATTCAGCAGACCCGCCTGTCATGGCTTCCCGCTGTTTCCGGCTTTTTTGAGGGAATCTCCTGGCTGTCCTGTTCAGCGATCTCTGAGGATGTGCTGACACCATATCTGTCAGACACCCGCGCGATGAAGAAGCTTACCGGCCTGATCGCACGGCTCGATCTGTCCGTCACCGACTTCTACCGTGAAGACGGGGAGATTTTCTGCGTGCATACAGTTGGAAAGTCCTCGTATGCCCTGCCGCTCTCTGAGGAAGGCAGCGGTGTACGCCAGCTTCTGCTTCTGTGCGCAGTCATCCAGCAGAAACTGGCTTCCGGCGGCATTCTTTTAGCGGACGATCTGTATCTGTATCTGCATCCCAGAGCGCTGCGCTTCCTGCTGAGCCTCTTTGCCAGCAGGCGGTATAACAGGGCGGGCGCACAGCTTCTTTTTACTTCCTACGATATGCCCACCATGCACAACAGCCTGCTGCGCCGCGACGAGATCTGGCTCGTGGAGAAGGGCGCAGACCAGTGCGCTTCTCTTTATACGCTGGCTCTGTTCCTGAAGGAGAACGGCGAAAAGGTACGCAAGGACGAGATCTATTACAAACAGTTCCTTGAGGGGCGCTATGGAGCGGCTCCGCGAATCGATGAGGTAAAATGACCGCGATATCCAATCCTTTCTGTTGCCTTTAACCAGGGATTGGTATATGATATAAGGGTAGCTTTTGAATTGATTTTTACGATTAAGGTTAAGGATCATGTATCATATGTATAAAAAGAAAAAGTATTTATGTCTGCTCCTTACCGGTGCCCTCTGCGTATGCGCGTCTTCCTCGTTATTGCAGAACCGGGTGTGGGCTGTAAGTGAAAGTTCCGGCCTTTCATCCATCCTGGAGGAAGACCTGAATTCAGACACTGTTTCTGATCCGGATAAAACTCCAAGTTCAGACCCAGTTTCTGATTCCGATGCTTCTCAGAATTCGAGCGAAGCGTCTGTCTCTGACGGAGATACCCCGGACGAGGCCGCGTCCCGCACTGCTGCAGGCTGGAACCACATTGACGGTGTATGGTATTATCTTGACGCCGACGGCACGCCTGTCACAGGCTGGGTTCAGGACGGCGGGAACTGGTATTATACAGACAGCAGAGGCGCGATGACCAGCGGGTTTAAGATTGTGGACGGCAGGAGATATTATCTCAACGCCAGCGGCGTTCTGCAGACCGGTTGGGTGCTCGTGGACGGCAATTACTATTTTGCGGACGAAAACGGCGCGCTCTTAAACGGCTGGGTCTACACAGACAATGCCTGGTATTATTTAAGTCCTGTGAGCGATAAGATGCTCAGCGGATGGCAGTATGTTGGCGGCAAAACGTATTACCTCAACGCCAGCGGCGTTCTGCAGACCGGTTGGTTCCTCATTGACGGTTACTACCACTATGCCGATGAGAACGGCTCGATCTGTTCCGGCTGGACCGTGGTGGACGGCATTCGCTACTATCTGCGCAGCGATGGTCTGATGATGAGCGGATGGCAGAACATTGACGGGAAAAAGTACTTCCTCAACGCCAGCGGCGTAACCCAGACCGGATGGGTGCTCGTAAACGGAGTCTACTATTACGCCGATGCCGACGGTGTCATGCAGACCGGATGGATCTTGGACGACGGCAAATATTATTACCTCGACAGCAACAGCGCGATGACCAGCGGCTGGAAATACATTGACGGCTACTGGTACTATCTGAATGCCAGCGGCGTCATGCAGGTAGGCTGGGTAGACGAGGGCGGAAACCGGTATTTTCTGAACGCCAGCGGCCATATGATGACCGGATGGATCGATGTGGACGGAACCCGATATTATATGAATTCCTCCGGCGCCATGGTAAGGAACGCCTGGGTGGGCGATTATTACTGCGGCGGGGATGGGACGCTTGCCACTAACGAGAAGATGGACGGTGTCTCCAAACGCAGTTCCAACCGCATTGTATACAGCAGCAAGACGCTGCACATTGTCATAGAGAAGCACAGGGACAGCGGCTCCACCTACTGGACCGCCCACGTACAGACCTCCTCTCCAAATCAGCTCCGCTCCGCCATGTCTTACGACTCCTACGGCGGCAAACGCCAGAAGACTTCTGAGGCTGTGGCATCCCACGGCGGCGTCATAGGCATCAACGGCAGCGCCTTTGACTACGGCAGCGGCAAGCCCTCACCTCTGGGCATGTGCATCAAGGACGGCGTCATCTACGGAGATTATATGACCAGCTACACGGTCATGGCGACGACCTACAGCGGGCTGATCTTCACCCCTCCGCAGGGACTGATGGGAGCGGATCTGCTGAACATGGGCGTGAAGGACACCTACAACTTCGGTCCCATCCTGATCAACAACGGCATACCGCAGATGCCCATTGAAGTTACCAGTTATAAGGATCCGCGTGTCGCGGTCGGAATGATAGCTCCCAACGATTATGTCCTGCTGTGCGCAGACGGACGCGGCGCTGGGGGATCCAGAGGACTCAACCACAACCAGATGGTGAGCATCTTCCAGTCCTTCGGCTGCAGTTATGCCTATAACCTGGACGGCGGCGGCTCCGCCACATTGTACTACAACGGCGTTGTGCTGAACAATCCGTCCGATGGATATGAACGCCCCTGCGCGGACTTCCTGTTTTTTACACAGTGATTTTTTTCCGCCTATGAGAGATAATTTTTCATGCTCTTCAGCGCATTTTTCTCAAGGCGGCTGACCTGCGCCTGGGAGATACCGATCTCCCGGGCGACTTCCATCTGTGTTTTCCCCTCATAGAAGCGCATCTGTATAATATCCCTTTCCCGGTTTCCCAGCCGGCGCATCGCCTCCCTGAGCGAGAGATCCTCCACCCAGTTTTCCTCCCTGTTCTTCTTGTCGCTGATCTGATCCATAACGTACAGCGTGTCTCCTCCCTCTGTATAAACCGGCTCATAGAGGCTCATCGGGCTCTGGATAGCATCCAGAGCATAGACAATCTCTTCTTTATCAATGCCGATTTCCTCAGCGATCTCAGCGACGGTCGGCTCCTTTAAGTTCTGCCGCATATAATTTTCTCTGGCATAAATCGCCTTGTAAGCCACATCCCGCAGAGAGCGGCTGACGCGGATACTGTTATTGTCACGTAAGTACCTGCGGATCTCTCCGATGATCATCGGGACCGCATAGGTGGAAAATTTTACATTCAGTTCTGTGTTAAAGTTATCAATCGCTTTCATCAGACCGATACATCCGATCTGAAAGAGATCGTCGGCATTTTCATTGCTGCTGGAAAAGCGCTTGATGACGCTCAGCACCAGCCTCAGATTGCCCTTAATATACCGTTCCCTGGCTTCTTCATCTCCCTGCCTGATTTTCTGGAACAATTCTTCTTTTTCCTCATTCGTAAGTACCGGAAGTTTCGATGTGTTTACACCGCATATTTCCACTTTATTCAGTGCCATAATGAAAATCCTCCTGGAAACTTAATATCTTACGTCTGACTGCCGGACCCGGACAGTAATCCGGGAAAGCATTCCCGGTATATTTAAAGAATTCTCATTACCGTTTGGAAATATACGATTTCGCAGAAAATATAAAAAGTTTTAGACCTTGACAAAAATATGTGCTATAATTTTATACCGTAACCTGTTCATATGGAGGGAATCTCCCTCTCACCATATTAAGAAAGGCTGATATTTCCATGATTCTCCACATTTTAGAGCATTCCATTCTGGACAGTCTGAAAATGCTGCCGTTTTTGTTTGCCGCATTTCTCATCATTGAGGCTGTGGAACAGTTCTCCTCCGGTTTTCTGAATCGGGCGCTTGCAAAATTCGGCAAGGCAGGCCCTGTCGCCGGAGCGCTTCTTGGCTGTATTCCCCAGTGCGGTTTTTCGGTTGTCGCTTCCAACCTCTATGCGGGGCGTATCATTACGCTTGGAACACTGATGGCAGTCTTCCTCTCCACCTCAGACGAGGCGATTCTGATACTTCTCAGCTATCCGGGACATACCCGGGATATTATGAAGATCCTGATTGTTAAGGTTCTGATTGCTGTTGCCGCAGGTTTTCTGATCGATTTTCTTGTACATCTGGATCGGATTCACCGCTCCTTTTTCGGGAAAAACAATGAAAACCGGGAAGAGCATATCCATGAGATCTGCCACGGATGCGGCTGCCACGAGCATGGCGGGATTTTAAAGCCCGCGCTGCGCCATACATTGAAAATCTTTGTGTATATTCTTATTTTTACCGCAATCCTCAATCTTATCATTGAAGTCATCGGCATCGAGCATCTCTCAGAGTATCTGCTCTCCAATTCCGTGCTTCAGCCGGTGCTTGCCGCCGTCATAGGCCTGATTCCGAACTGCGCGGCCTCTGTGATGCTGACACAGCTCTATCTTGAAGGCGTACTTTCCTTCGCCTCCATTATCTCCGGGCTGTGCGCGAGCGCAGGCATCGGAATTGTCGTGCTGTTCAAGATGGAACATGACAAAAAGCTCTGTTTTAAAATTCTCGGGCTGCTGCTCGGAATTTCCATTGCGGCAGGTCTGATTATTTCGCTGTTTTAATCCCGGCGGATGATCACAGAGAAGCCCGGCGCTCCATGGCAGGGTGCGCCGGGCTTCTCTGATTTTTATTCATATCTGACAATCTCTTTTTTCAGTCTCTTCATAATCCGCTTTTCCAGCCTCGAAATATACGACTGTGAGATCCCCAGCAGGTCCGCGACCTCTTTCTGGGTCTTCTCCTTTCCATCGGGCACATTGAGGCCGAAGCGCAGCCGGATAATGGTCTGCTCCCTGTCGGAGAGTTTGTCGATCGCTTTCCCGAGAAGGCTGCATTCCACCTCATGCTCGATGTCGCGGTAAATAACGTCCTCGTCCGTCCCCAATATGTCGGACAGCAGCAGCTCGTTGCCGTCCCAGTCCACATTCAGGGGTTCATCTATGGAAACCTCCATGCGCGTCTTATTATTTCGGCGCAGGTACATCAGAATTTCATTCTCAATGCACCGGGAGGCGTACGTTGCGAGTTTAATTTTTTTCGTGGGATTAAAGGTGTTGATCGCCTTGATCAGACCGATCGTCCCTATGGAAATCAGATCTTCCACACCGACGCCTGTGTTGTCAAACTTCTGGGCAATATAGACGACCAGACGCAGGTTGTGCTCGATCAGTTCTTCTCTTGCCGCTTTGTTGTCGGGAAGGTTCAGGCCTTCGATGGCTTTCGCCTCCCTGTCCGGAGTCAGCGGCGCCGGCAGCACATCAGCTCCGCCGATATAGAAAATTTCCTGCGGCCTTCTTGATACGGATGAAAAACCCCTGAAAATGCGCAGACGGAACCTGCTGGGCAATACAGCGTTTGCAATCATTTATAATTCCTCCTATCTGTCTATTAGATCTGGATTCAAAATCAACTGATAGTTCCCGGTAAAAGAACCGTTTCCCATTGACAGCGCGATCACGGGATCGCAGACAACGCTGTCCGTATCTTCTCTCTTCACACAGAGATAGTCCAAAGTAAATACCGGGAGAATTCCCGACTGCCCCACGCTCTGAAAGGGTACAAAGTGCAGGTGTCTGGAAATCCAGGGGGAATCTTCCCCGAGTTTTCCCGTACTTTGAAATTCTGAGAGTTCTCTTAACATTTCTTCTGAAAAAAGCTCTCTCACTACGCTGCTGTCCGCCACGGAAACCGGTTTCCCCGAAGCTGTGTCCCAAAGGCTGTTGCCCGTGTCGTACAGTCCTTTTACCTTTCTGCATTTTCCATCCGCACATAATACTACTGTATAGATTATCTTTCGTCTCACGGAGAACAGTTTTTCGTATGCCAGGAATCCCGCCTGGATTACGAGATAGCCTGACGCCGCGATAAACCAGAAGGCGCGCGCCCCCGCCGGTCCCGCCCAAAAAAGCAGTACCTGAAAAACCCCTCCGCTGATCACTGCGCAGAAGTACAAAAGACATACGTCTTTGACCAGTGCCCGAACCCCTCTGACTCTGCATCCAAACCTTACCATGCATGTATTCGTTATTATCTGTACCAGGAGTGTACGAAGCAGTACGGACGATGACGGCAGAAGAAACATCAGGCAGCTTCCCGCCGCTCCGATCGCGGCTCCTCCCGCGCACCGCAGACGTGTGGCAGAACATCCGCGGATTCTGTTTATCATACGGAGAAGCACATAGTCCATGACCAGATTCCGGAGAAACCATTCGTCCAGATACACCGCATAGTACACAAAACACCCCCTGTCACTTTGAATACCTGCTCACTGGAATAAGCAAGTATCATTATAGGTGAAAGGGGGTGTTTTCTTTGTCAAAAACAGGATGTCGTTTTCTGGGTGTTTTCGACAGCGCTCCTCAGTTATGTCTACCTGTTATGGTCTGCCGCCAAATTCATGCAATTTTTCCAGCATTTCCCGCAATTCTGCAATCGGAATTTGTCCCGGCGCCGAAGCTTCTCCCACTGCGCCGAAGGTCACAGCGCTTCCAAACTGTTCGCCCGCAATTCTCGAAAGCGCGCCGCAGCCTCCCATCGACATGGTGATCAGCGGATGCTCCGTCCTGCGGGACGCATATTCCGTCACATAGAGCAGCTTCAGCAGGTCCTGGGTACTCTGCGGCATGACCGCAAGCTTCAGGATATCTGCCCCTGAAAGCTCCATCTCTCCGAGAATGGAGAGCATCTCCTCCACCTGCGGCGTTCCCTCAAAGTGATGGTTGGAAGCTATCACGCAGATGCCTTCTGACTGAAGCCGGCCGATCAGGCCGCTCTCTTTGATTCCCTCCATTTTGAGTTCCACGTCCGTCAGGTCCGGGTGAGCCTTTGCCGCCGCCGTCAGAAGGTTGACATAATTTTTTGTGGAAATCTGTCGATTTCCACCCTCCCGCGCTGTGCGGAATGTAAAAATCAGGGGGATTTCCCCCAGGCGTTCTTTTACCATCTCCATGGTCTCGCTGACTGCAGTCTCCTCCATGCACTCCTCAAAAAAGTCCGCGCGCCATTCCAGCAGATCCGGCTTCTGAGCGACAGCCGCCTCTGTCTGCGTCAGGATCTCCTCCCTCGTTCTTCCGATGACAGATACGCAGATCTTCGGGATTCCCTCCCCGATCGTGACATTTTTTATCTGTATGGTCTTCTTCATGTTCCCGCATCCTTTCTCATTGCTTTTCCTTTTTATAAATGATACACTAAATAAATAAAGCAGTAAAGGAGTTTTCATCAATGGAACACATACAGATTACAGGGCGCACGCAGCTTACCGCACTTCTCGGAAGCCCGGTCGCGCACAGCATCTCTCCCCTCATGCACAATGAGGCTTTTTCTCAGCTTGGACTGGACTATGTCTATCTCTGTTTTGACGTGAAGGAGGACGCTCTTGAGACAGCGGTGAACGGCCTGAAGGCTGCCGGCATCCGCGGCTTTAATCTGACGATGCCGAATAAGAACCGGATGGCGCAGCTTGCGGACCGGCTCTCCCCGGCGGCGCGCCTTCTGGGGGCCGTCAACACCGTGGTAAATGAAAACGGCGTACTTACGGGATATAACACCGACGGGATCGGATATATGCGGTCGGTGCAGGACGCTGGATATGATATCATCGGGAAAACCATCACCATTATGGGCGCGGGCGGCGCCGCGTCCGCGATCTGCGCGCAGGCAGCGCTGGACGGCGTCAGAAAGATCCATCTCTTCGCGCGTCCCACGAGCCGTTTCTGGGATCGCACCGTACAGCTTGCGGATACCATCACTCGCACGACCTCCTGCCAGGCGCTGCTCCACGAACACCAGGATCAGGCGGCGCTGAAAGACGCTCTGTCGGAGAGCGCGCTTCTCGTAAACGCGACTTCGGTGGGAATGGCTCCCAACACAGAGGGAACCATTCTCCCCGACACCTCTCTGCTTCACCCGGATCTGATCGTCTCCGATATCATCTATAATCCACGGGAGACACGGCTGCTCGCTGAGGCCAAGGCCGCGGGATGCCGGACGTTCAACGGCATGTATATGCTTCTCTATCAGGGCGCCGAGGCATTCCGTCTCTGGACTGGCCGGGAAATGCCGGTGGACGTGATCAAAACAAAATACTTTTAACGACTGTATGCATTGACGGGAGCCCAGTTTACTGTGCTCCCGTCTGATCTTTGAGGTATTTTATCGCCAGTTCCCGCAGCTCCTCGGTCATGACATTTTTTCCAATCCGCGCATTTACGGCGTCAAGAAGCGGCATCGTCTCCTCTGCCTTTTTCTTCCAGATATCTGCCTTCATATACTCGATGGTGCGCATGTTGTGAAGGCGCTCCGCTGTCCTGACAAGCAGCGCCTCATCCGACAGGCTTTTCGGATCAGCTGCTGGAAGTTCTTCCACAATGCGGCGGACTTTTGGCGGCAGCTGCCCCGGCAGGTTCTCTGTATGCGTTCCCTTTTTATACCAGTCGCAGAAGAGCCCCGCCAGAACTACCGGTTCCTCCGCCTCTGTTTCCGTAAGAAGAAGCGCCGTACTCAGCGGATGTGTAATATATTCCTGCCCGGAATATCTTCTCTGCCCGCTGTATATTTGACACGCCAGTGTATAGCAGAGCTCCAGCTGCCCGGTACATTTCTCAGATAACTGTCTGTAAAGTTCCTCCTTTGTCATTGTCTCGTTCTGTTCCATACGCATTTCTCCCGCTATTTCTTTTTTCATTTTCAGGAGGCTCGGATGGTATCCCATTTCACGCCGGAAAATTGCGGAAAAGCTGCTGTGGCTGGCAAAACCGTAATCCAGAGCTGTCTCCAGAATGCTTCTGCCTCTGAGAATTTCTTCCGACGCGCCGGCCAGCCTCCGCCTGAGCACATATTTCATCACAGGCACTCCCTGCATTTCCCGGAACTTCCGGCTGAAATGATATCGGGAATAGCCGGCTGCCGCCGCGATTTGTTCCAATGTCAGGTCTTCTTTCAGATGTTTCTCAATATAGCTTAGAATCTCCTGCTCGTTCATGGGTATTTTCCTCCTCTCCTTTATGGAAAGTATATCGCAAAACAATGGAATTTTCTTTTATGCCGTTGCTTTTTCAAAAACCCTGCAGCGCAGATCCCCCACCATGCCAAAACGGCGGTGCGTTATTCGCATCCGCCGTCCTCTGATAAAAATTCTTCCGGAATATCCTTTGTGACAACACTGCCTGCTCCGATCACGGTGTTGTCTCCGATCGTGACTCCGGGCAGTACGACTACACCCGCGCCCAGCCAGCAGTTTCTTCCGATATGTACCGGAGCATTGTACTGGTATGCCTTCTCGCGAAGTTCGGGCAGAATCGGATGACCGGCAGTCGCGATCGTTACGTTCGGCCCGATCATCGTATAATCGCCCACATAGATGTGCGTATCATTCACCAGCGTCAGGTTGAAATTTGCATACACACCCTTTCCCAGATGAACGTGGTGACCGCCCCAGTTGGCGCGCAGCGGCGGCTCAATATAACAGCCCTCCCCCGCCTCTGCCATCATCTCCTGAAGGAGCGCCTTGCGGCGCTCCCCCTCGGACGGGCGCGTCTCGTTGTAATCATACATCTTTTCCATACACTGCTTCTGCTCGCTTATCAGCCCCTCATCATTTGGAAAATAGATTTGACCGCTGTGCATCTGATCTTTAATTTTCTCCAGACTCATTGCTCGTCATCTCCTGTATTCTGTTTGCTGTTATTCCTTGTTGGTGACCTCAAATCCATATGTCACGTCTCCCTCAGGCCAGTTCGCCGTTACCTGATAAATATATCCGGGCTGCACAGTGATCGTCGGGCCCTCTTCTCCTTCTTCCACAGAAACGCTCTCTCCCTGCGGCATCTCCGCCAGAGCCTGTCCGCGGGCTGACGTCTCCCAACGCATTGCCTGTATTTCATCCGGCTGATATTCAAAAAGCAGCGTCATCGGCGTCTCTGCATCGACCGGATGCTGTATCAGATCCTGCTTCTGCAGAACATGCTCCGCATCTGCTGCAACCGCGTTCGTCTCTCCGTTCTCATCCGTGTATTCCCAGGTATAGCCAAACTGGTCGCAGACAGCTGATATGATCGCGTCTGTCCTTCGATAGCTCACAGACATCTCCGGCGGCTGAGAACGATCAGGATCCGGACAGAACTGCTCCAGCATTTCCTGATATCGATCTTTATATTCCTGATTTTGCTGCTCCACACGTACGAGCTTTGTGATGCCCGGATACTGTCCGGGATACGAATTCAGCATAACTCCGTTTCCGTATACCTCCAGCACATCTCCGCTGTTCAGCTCGTTGGCCGTAATTGCGTTTCCGTCCTCATCCATGATTTCTTCAGGTATTGTTCCGGTAAATGGGTTATCATTCTGAATGCTGACGAACAGCTCACCATTATCGTTTTTCAGATAAACTGCCTGGATCGGCTCCTGCGCCTCCTGGCCATCTGTCATCTCTGATGTTGCTCCGGAATCTCCCCCTTTCTCCTCTGTTGTCTGCGCCGTCTGACCTGACGCATCCTGAGGCTGCCCGCTGCTTCCGCATCCGCCCAGCAGCATTGCCGCAGCCAGCGCCAGAATCACTGTCTTTCTCTTCATGGCGTCTACCTCCTTATACACTTATAGTATCTCCTGATGAACGCTCACCATTCTATAAAGGAAAGATTCTCTCATTAACAAAGCGAGGGCTGACGCTTTACGGCATCAGTCCTCTGCATAATGTTCTCAAAACGGATATCAGATCTCATTTCCCGGGAATTTGGGGATTCCGTCAAAGCCCGGCTTTAAATCTTCATCAGTAGGAATATAGTCCCTCATCTCTCCGTTATGGAATTTCTCGTAAGCCACCATGTCGAAGTAACCCGTTCCGGTCAGTCCAAAGACAATCGTCTTCTCCTCGCCCGTCTCTTTGCACTTGAGCGCTTCATCGATCGCCACACGAATCGCATGGCTGCTCTCCGGAGCGGGAAGAATTCCCTCGACTCTCGCAAATTCTTCAGCTGCCTGGAAGACTGATGTCTGCTCCACACTGCGCGCTTCCATATATCCGTCATGATAGAGCTGAGACAGGATAGAACTCATGCCGTGATATCTCAATCCTCCCGCATGGTTGGCAGACGGGATAAATCCGCTGCCCAGCGTATACATCTTCGCCAGCGGGCACACCTTTCCGGTGTCACAGAAATCATAGACATATCTGCCTCGGGTCAGGCTCGGGCAGGATGCCGGTTCCACAGCAATAAACTTGTAATTCTTCTCGCCTCTTAACACCTCTCCCATAAACGGGGAAATCAGGCCGCCCAGGTTTGATCCGCCGCCCGCGCAGCCGATAATCATATCCGGCACAATGTCGTATTTATCCAGCGCCGCTTTCGTCTCCAGGCCGATGATCGTCTGATGCAGAAGTACCTGAGAGAGCACACTTCCCAGCACATAGCGGTATCCCTCCTGGGCCTGCGCAGCCTCCACTGCCTCGGAGATCGCGCAGCCGAGGCTTCCTGAAGTGCCGGGATGCTCCTGTAAAATCCTTCTTCCGACTTCCGTGGTTTCTGAAGGAGACGGGGTTACCTTCGCGCCATAGGTTCTCATCACCTCGCGTCGGAAAGGCTTCTGCTCATATGAAACCTTTACCATGTATACCTGGCAGTCAAGTCCAAAATAGGAACATGCCATGGAAAGCGCGGTTCCCCACTGTCCGGCACCGGTCTCAGTGGTGACTCCCTTTAACCCCTGCTGCTTCGCGTAATATGCCTGAGCGATCGCGGAGTTCAGCTTATGGCTTCCGCTTGTATTATTACCCTCGAATTTGTAATAGATCTTTGCCGGTGTCTGAAGCTTTTCCTCCAGGCAATATGCCCTTACCAGAGGTGACGGACGGTACATTTTATAAAACTTCTGAATCTCGTCAGGAATATCGATGTATGCGTCCGTATCGTTGAGCTCCTGTCTCACCAGCTCATCGCAGAATACGCTGCGCAGCTCTTCAAAAGTCATGGGCTGCAGTGTCGCCGGATTCAACAGCGGAGCCGGCTTATTCTTCATGTCTGCGCGCACGTTGTACCACTGCCTGGGCATCTCGCTCTCTTCCAGATAAATCTTATAGGGGATCTCTTTGTTCGGCATTTCTTTTCCTCCTTAATAAAAATGAAGCCGCGAAACAGCGCCTTCCCCGCCTGCCTTTCGGCAGCCGGGATACGCCGTACCGCAACTTCATCTGATTTCCTGCGCGTCCGTTCTTCTTATCTGCGTTTTAAGAAGTCCGGAATCTGAATATCTTTTTTCGGAATCGTACTTGTGATCGGTGTCTGTGTCTGCGTCGGCATCTGTAAATTAGGCATCTGCAGCGTAGGAGCTGTAAAAGCCGGCTTTGCTTTCTCAACCGCCTTCGCAGTCTTCTTCGCCTCGCTCACGCTTGCCTCCTTCGCGGTAGCGTCGTTGAGTCCAGTCGCGATTACCGTGATACGGCAGGTATCCGTTGCGCTGTCGTCATACATAGCACCGAAAATAATATTTGCGTCTTCGCCTGTGAGATTCTGAACATAGCTTGCCGCGTCGTTCGCATCCATAAGGGAAATATCTCCGGAAATATTGATAATAACATGGGTCGCGCCCTGAATCGTAGTCTCCAGAAGAGGACTGGCCACTGCCTGCTGTACCGCCTCAAGCGCTTTGTCATCGCCCTTCGCCTCGCCGATACCGATATGAGCAATTCCCTTGTCGGTCATTACGGTCTGAACGTCCGCAAAGTCAAGGTTGATCAGAGCCGGCATATTGATCAGGTCTGTGATTCCCTGTACCGCCTGCTGCAGCACCTCGTCAGCCTTTCTGAGTGCCTCCGGCATCGTCGTCCTGCGGTCTACGATCTCCAGCAGCTTATCATTCGGGATCACGATCAGCGTATCCACGTTATCTTTGAGCTTGTCAATTCCTGCAAGCGCATTGCTCATTCGGGTTCTCGCCTCAAAGCGGAACGGCTTTGTCACAACACCAACGGTGAGGATTCCCATCTCCTTGGCAATCCCTGCGACTACCGGAGCCGCGCCTGTTCCTGTTCCGCCGCCCATACCGCAGGTCACGAACACCATATCCGCTCCCTCTACGAGCTGCTTGATTTCCTCTGCGCTCTCCTCTGCCGCCTTCTCGCCGATTTCCGGCTTTGCTCCTGCCCCGAGTCCCTTGGTCAGCTTCTCGCCGATCTGAAGGACTGTCGGCGCCTTACACAGTGTCAGTGCCTGCTTATCAGTATTCACACCGACGAACTCCACGCCGCCGATCGTCTCGTCCACCATTCTATTTACAGCGTTATTTCCTGCACCGCCTACTCCTATGACGATAATCTTTGCAGAAGATTCCGCCTCGTTTGTCATAATTTCTAACAAAGTACTTCCTCCTTTTAGCTTGCGCCTATTATTTATTCCCCTGTGGGTACCTCAGTAATTTTTCTCTCACTCATTGATAAGTTGCATATAGATATATCATATATTTTTTTTGAAGAATTCGCAACCACTTTTTTTCAAATTTCATACTTTTTTAAGCAGATAAAGTGCCGCATTTTTCAATTATTTTCCATATCATCCGCGCCGCGGAATATTCCGCAGTGTTTCCGGGCGTTCTGTCGCGGTACGATATAACCGCAAAGCACCTGGTACAAAGGTTTTCACACCCCGTCCGCTTCACTTCCCGCTCCGCTGTCATCATCCTGCGTCTCTGTGCCGGAACCATCCGTTTCGGCATCTTCACCGCTCTGCGCGTCCGCGCCCGCTTCACCAGTCTCACTTTCGCCGTCTTCCTGCGCCTGCTCTTCCATTCTCTGCTGCGCCGCTTCTTCCTGTGTCTGCTGCTCCGCCTCAGTCAGATCCTTCTCAAAAATAATATTCTCGGTACTTGGCGTAAAATCCTCCATGTGCAGAACACCCGAAAGGTTCCGGATACTCGGAAGAATTGCTGCCACACGAATAAGCTTCTCCTCCAGCTCCTCATCCTGTCCCAGCTGTACTCTGACATTTCCATAGTGCAGAATCATATCATAGTCCGCGCTGAACTCCACGCTGTCGGGTACGATATCATATTTGTCCACCATGCGGGCAATGCCGTGGATGGTATTGAATACTTTTGTATTCTCTACCGGGAGCTGTTCCCCTACCACAGCGCGGTCAAAAGAAAGGCCTGTCACCAGCGGGATATTCGTGAGCGCCGGATAAAACTGGGCAGACGTCTCCTCTTCTGTACTGCCGGCTTCTTCCTCGCCTCCGTCTACACTCTGCGGCGCCAGCACATCCTCCTGGCTTTCCGCGTCCGCACTGTCCGAAGCGCCGTCTGTGCTTTCGGCAGCCGGTCCGGCCTCAGCGCTGTCTGCCGCTGTCTCCGTACACTCCAGCACAATTCCTTCCGCATCAAAATACCAGTCGTTTCCCTCAAACTGCACATATCCGATCAGCTGCTTTTCATTTACACGGATCACAACCTTATTATTGCTGACTCTCTCGATATCAATAGACTCAATCAGCGCCTCCTCTGGATCCACATGGCTGTGGAACTTCTCAATCAGGAGCGTATTCCAGGCAAAGGGCCCCGTAAGCGCCATTTCCCGGATTTCCTGTTCTGTAAATCTTGTATTTCCCACAACCTCTACCGCAGTTACCCGAAACAGCAGCGCAAAAGCCAGTATCCCCGCCGCCGCGAGTCCGGCGGCAGAGGCAAAGATGATACGCCTGGTCTTCCGGTTCAGATTTCTCATAAAAGTGGTTTTCTTCATGCTCTCCTCCGTTTATACATCTTACCTCCCAATCCCCGTATCTTCTCCTCCATTTTCTCATATCCGCGTTCCATATACTGCGGATCGTAAATTCTCGTAATGCCTCCGGCGGACAGGCCCGCAATCACCAGCGCTGCTCCGCCCCGCAGATCCCACGCTTTCACATCCGTGCCTTTCAGGGGCCTTCCGCGCACCTGTGCCGTACTGCCGGAAACAGAAATATCCGCTCCCATCTTTTTCAGTTCCCCAACAGTCCGGAAGCGGTCCTCAAAGATATTCTCCTCTATTTTTCCCAGTCCCGGCAGAGCGGACAGCGCCGCCATCAGAGGGGACTGCAGATCGGTGGGAAATCCGGGATAACATCCCGTCCTCACCTGCAGACATTCAGGAAGAGCTATCCTCCTGCTGTCCGTTCTTAGTTTACCACCGTTGTATTCATATTGTCCACCCATTTTCTGATACACTTCCAGAAGCGCGCCCATCTCCCCCGGGTCAGCTCCTGTCAGCGTCACCCTCCCGCGTACCGCAGCGCCCGCCAGAAGATACGTTCCGGCCGCAATCCGGTCTGCCGGAATTACAAATTCTCCTGCCGCGTGCCGTACGGGGCCTGATACCGTCAGGACGGGACCTCCGACTCCCTCCACACGCACTCCCATCCTGCGCAGAAAACGGCAGAGGCAGGAGATCTCCGGTTCTCTGGCACAGTTTCTGAGGGTCGTGGTTCCGGATGCCCCGGCGGCGGCAAGAAGCGCATTTTCCGTAGCTCCCACGCTCGATTTTTCAAAGGTAAAATCCACCCCATGCAGGTTCCTGCAGGACGCCCGAAGCATTCCATCCTCTGCCTGAATCTTCGCTCCCATCGCCTCCAGCACCTTGATGTGCAGATCGATCGGACGCTTCCCGATGGTACAGCCTCCGGGGCACGCAATCGTGACGCTGCCGCAGCGGGCGAGCATGCTGCCTAAGAGCATCACCGAGGAGCGCATCTTTTCCGCCGGACCCCTGGGTATGACTGTGCTGCCGATGTTCGCGCAGTCCAGCCGCAGCGCGCCTTTCTCCCGGCTGGTACGCACTCCCGCGCTTCTCAAAATCTCCTCCATGGTCCTCACATCCGCAATGTCCGGACATCTTCTCAGCACGCTGGTCCCGGAAAATAAAAGCGCCGCAGCCATCACCGGAAGCGCCGCGTTCTTCGAGCCCTGCACTTCTATCTCGCCGTCCAGCCTCGCCGGACCTTCGATCTCATACCATTCCACAAAAGCACGCTCCCAAACTCCTCTCGCTGTTACTATATGCAGAAACAGCACAGGATGTGTAAGGTTACAGTTCAGCAAGGCTGAACTGTTACTGTGTAAGCGTCAGGTAATTCCTCTGCTCCTCCTGCTGACGCTCAGCGCCAGGCCCATCTCTGCCAGCAAAAAGAGCACTGAGGTGCCTCCGTAGCTCACAAACGGCAGCGTGATCCCGGTATTTGGAATGGTATTTGTCACGACCGCGATATTCAGTATGACCTGCATTGCCATATGTCCCATGATTCCGGAGGCAATCAGCGCTCCGGCCAGATCTGCCGCGTGCGTCGCAATAACCATGAGCCGCCACACCAGCAGGGAAAATATAAGGATCAGCACTGACGCGCCGAACAGCCCGAGTTCCTCGCAGATAATCGAAAATATCATATCATTCTGCGCCTCGGGCACGAACCCCAGCTTCTGAAGGCTGTTTCCAAATCCTTTCCCAAAGATCCCGCCGCTTCCGATCGCATACAGCCCCTGGATCGTCTGAAATCCCTTTTCATACGCCTCCGGATCTCTCCAGATCGCGAGGCGCTCCAGCCGGTAGCTCTCAAGGCTCAAAAACACAGCGATAAACGCGATTCCCGCTCCGCCGATCGCAATAAACTGTAAATATTTGGGATTTGCCACAAAAACCAGCATGACACCGATGCCGAGAATAATGATCGCAGTGCTCAGATTGTTGGAGCCCACCAGCCCCACAATCGGAAGAAGCCATCCCATCGTGCGCACCATAAAGAACAGGTTATCCGTCTTTTTCCTGGTTTTCTCGATACGGTATGTGAGAAAGAGCACCACCGCCACCTTTGCAAACTCCGCAGGCTGAAAAGAGAGAGGGCCAAGCGAGAGCCACCGCTTGGATCCGTTGATCTCCTGGCCCACAAACAGCACTGCCAGAGACAGGCCCAGAGATACCGCATAAACAGCGGGCGCAAATTTTAAGAGTATATGATAGTCGATCCTGGACACAGCCGCCATGGCTATTACACCCAGGATGGTCGCAAAGAGCTGTTTTTTGAAATAATACGCGGGATCGTCAAACTTTACCCTGCCATTGTATGTACTCGTACTGTAGAGCAGCACCAGACCGAATACCGCCAATATCACCACAAGGACCAGCAGGGTCCCGTCCGGCCTGTTTTTCTTCACCGGCATCCACCCGTCTCTCCGAACGCTTTATACAGCTTATGTCCTGTGCCGGGATTTATGCCGGAAAGCTGCGCTGCCTGCAGCCTAAAAGCAAGGGAAGCGCCAGCATCAACTGCACTTCCCTTTGCCTGTTCTCTATAAACTCTTCACGTATTCCTTAAACATATCTCCGCGCTGTTCGTAATTATCAAACTGACCCCAGCTTGCGCAGGCTGGAGACAGCAGAACGGCGTCCCCGGGATTTGCCTTCGCGGCGCAGATCTTTACGGCTTCCTCCAGATTATCAGCTAAAATCGTATCCATGAAGCCGCATGCGTGCGCCGCCTGCTCAATCTTCTCCCTCGTCTGTCCGATCAGGACGAGAAAGCGCACTTTTCCGTCAAACGCACGGATCCATTCTTCATAGGAAGATTCCTTATCATAGCCTCCTCCGATCAGCAGTGTCGGGCGGTTCATCGCCTGGATGCCCTTGATCGCCGCATCGGGGTTGGTTCCTTTGGAATCGTTATAGTATGCCACTCCGTTCTTCTCAGTCACATATTCAATGCGGTGCGCGACTCCGGCAAACGCGCGGACGCTGCCGCGAATACTCTCCATGGGAACGCCCGCCCTGTATGCCAGCGCTACCGCGGTCATCACATTCTCAAAGTTGTGAAGGCCCAGAATCTTCAGCTCATCGGTGCGCACCACCGGAACTTCTCCGCTGTCATCTTTCCAGATAATTGTATCCCCTTCGAGGAAAATTCCCTTCTCCAGCCGGCGCAGAGAGGAAAAATAGACCACATTCGTCTTCTTCTCCAGAGCAGCTCCGAACTCTCTCAGGGTTTCATCCTCATAATTCAGTACACAGAAGTCTTCCATGGTCTGATTCCGGGTAATGGACTCCTTCACCCTTATATATTCTTCCATCGTATGATGGCGGTTCAGATGATCCTCCGTGATATTCGTGATCGCGCTTCCTACAGGATGGAATTCCTCGATCGTCTCAAGCTGAAAGCTGCTGATCTCAGCAACTGTGACAGAATTCTCCTCCATCTCCAGCGCTACTGAGGTATAGGGAATTCCAATATTGCCAACTACAAAAACGCTCTCTTCCCAGTCTTTCATAATCTCACCGAGCAGCGCCGTGCTGGTAGTCTTTCCGTTAGTTCCCGTAATGGCAAGCACGCGGCGGCTTTTGCTCATGCGGTAGGCAAGCTCCACCTCACCCCAGATTCTGACGCCCCTGTCACGGATTGCGTTCACCAGAGGCAGATCGGTTGGAACACCGGGACTCAGCACAGCCAGATCAAGCCGCCCGATCTCCTTCTCATCGAGCTCCTCCCCCAAAAGCACCTCCGCATGGGAAGTGTCCTTTAACTTTGCCAGAATATCCGCCTTCGCGAGCTTCTCATTCCCATCGTAAATCACAATATCAGCACCTGTGTGCGCCAGCAGATCTGCCGCTCCGATTCCGCTGATTCCGGAACCAAAGACCAGCACTCTTTTATCTCTTAAATCCATGTCTCTCTTCTCCTTTGATTTCCTCCAACGGGGCTGACTGAAAGATTCAGCCCCTGTGCTGGTATTAAGTATAAGACTTTCCCTGAGACTTCGCAACCATTTCCGCTAAAAAGGAGGGATTTACGGCTCCCGCTCAATCCCAAGATACGGCAGAACGTCCTCAAAAATTTCCTTTATCACCGGTGCGGCGATCGTTCCTCCGTAGTAGATCCCCTGCGGATCATTGATGATGCACAGGGCAAGCACCTGCGGATTCTCCGCCGGCGCGAATCCCAGAAAGGAGGAGATATACCGGTTCGCGCTTCGCGGAAGTGTCTGTGATGTCGCAGTCTTTCCGCCGATGGAATATCCCTCAATATAGGCGTTCTTTCCGGAGCCTTCCGACACTACGCTCTCCAGAATCATCCGCACCTGCGCGGAAGTCTCACCGGATACGATTCCCTCCTCGGCCGGGTACT
The DNA here is from genome assembly GCA_930989745.1 of uncultured Lachnospiraceae bacterium. Classification (GTDB taxonomy): domain Bacteria; phylum Bacillota; class Clostridia; order Lachnospirales; family Lachnospiraceae; genus Egerieimonas_A; species Egerieimonas_A faecigallinarum. The sequence goes on from CAKNMY010000006.1 coordinate 29,416, forward strand.
CCAACGTCTCAATCACTTTCCCGTCCTCGTCCTGCACCTCCACCCCGAAGTGCGGCGTTACCCGTCTTCCTCCATTGATCAGAGAACTCACTGTGGTGGCAAGCTGAATAGGGGTAATCTGAAAAGACTGGCCGAACGAGATCGTCGCAAGCTCCACCTCCCCGATATTTTCCTTCTCATGCATAATCGTGCCCGCCTCTCCCGGCAGGTCGATGCCGGTCTTTTTCAGCAGTCCGAACTGCTCAAAATACTGATAAAAATGATCCACCCCCAGCCGCAGGCCTACGTCAATGAAGCCCGGGTTGCAGGAATTCTGCGCCGCCTGCAGAAAAGTCTCCGTTCCATGTCCGGTCCGCTTGTGGCAGTGAATACGGCGGTCCTCCACGATTCGATATCCCGGGCATAAAAACGTATCGTCGAGCGTCACAACACCCTCCTCGAGCCCTGCGGACATCGTAATAATCTTGAACGTAGATCCCGGTTCGTATGTATCGTTGATGCAGGCATTTCTCCACATCTGATTGCGCAGGTCCTGGATCTCCTGCTCGGAGAGTCCGTCTGTGACAGTTCCCTCCGGCAGCGTAAAGGGATCATTCAGATCAAACTCCGGGACATTCACGCAGGCATAGATCTCTCCGTTCTGCGGATTCATCAGCAGGATGGAAACACCGTCCGCCTGTTTTTTCTCCATAACTTTTTCCGCAGCCTGCTGGGCGTATTCCTGGATATTGCGGTCCAGACTGATGTGCAGATCATAACCAGGCACAGGATCTACGCGGCTTTCTCCGATGCCGTTCAGCTCGATTCCGCGGGCGTCGGTCGTGGTGAGAATCTTTCCGTTAATGCCCTGAAGCACCTCGTCGTATTTTACCTCCAGGCCGATGATTCCCTGATTGTCTGCCCCGGTAAAACCCAGCACTCTCGATGCCAGATCGCCGTACGGGTAATACCGTTTGAAATCTTCATCCACCTTCACGCCCGCGTAACCGTATTCCCGGATCCTGTCCCCGGTCTCCTTATCCACATTCGCCTTGACACGTTCGATGGAAGATACTTTCTCCACCCTTTTTCGCACAGTTTCCTCAGAGAGATCCAGCTCCTCGGAGAGCATTGCGATCACTTTCTCCGGTTCCTCGATCTGGCTGTGGATCACGGAGATCGTGCAGACCGTCCTGTTCGCCGCCAGGATCTCTCCGTTAGCGTCTATAATCCTGCCCCGAGCCGCCTTGATATCGCGCTCCCGCTCATGAAGGTCGTCCGCCTTCTGAGCGTAATAATCAGACCGGAACACCATAAGATACACCAGTCTGCCGATCAGCCCCGCCAGCATCACAGCGCAGCAGGTGAAGACGATGACAATCTTCTTTTTATTATACGTTCTGTTCTTCTTCATATCCACTCCGCAGCAGTTCCTTCCTCTATGTATATGCGGAAGCCGGAAACGTATGCAAAAAGGGGAACACACGGGTACCGGGCCTTCGTGTGTTCCCCTTTATTCTGTAATTTTACTCTGTCTGATACTGCGCGTGGTCTCAGCTGCTCAGTTCAGGTATTCGCTCTCGTCATTTGTGATTCCATTGCTTGTCAGATCGTTATTGTCGTCACTCTCAGGACTCTCCAGCGGATCCGGAAGATCTCCCGTAACGCCCTCCTCGACCGTATTCTCATCTGCAGTCGTGATCGGGTTTCCGTTCTCGTCCTCGTCCGGAAAGATGTTCAGATACGGAAGAAGCTCCGAAAATACGCCTCTTGCGATCTCCTTCATGTTGGAACCGTCCTCCTGATTCTCCTGATTCGGCTCGTCCACAACCACATAGACAACTACCTCCGGGTTATCCAGAGGAGCAAATCCGATAAAGGAAAGCAGGTATTTGCCGTTGCCGCGGGGATACTTCTCCGCAGTACCTGTCTTTCCGCCCATGCTGTAGCCGCTGATCTTCACCTGTGTCGCCGTACCGCCTTCCTTCAGCGGTTCAGCGCAGTAGCCGCGAACCAGATCAGACACCTCCTGAGAAACGGTCTTCTTAAACAGCGTCGGCTCGATCGTCTCTACCACAGAGCCGTCGCTTCCGATAATCTCGCTCACCAGATGAGGCTGGTAATAATTCCCGCCATTAATCACGGAGCAAAACGCTGCCGCCTCCTGCACCATATTGACGGTAAGGCCCTGCCCAAAGGCAGAGACAGCCAGGTCTACAACTCCCATGCTGTCGGTATCGAAGATCGCTCCTGAATTCTCATTCGGCAGATCAATGCCTGTGCGGGAACCGAAACTGAAGATACTCTCGTATTTGATCATATCCTCAACGCCCATCTTCTCTCCGATCTCCATCATCGCCACATTGCAGGAATGTTTGATCGCCTCGGCCAGCGTCTGCGTGCCGTGGCTTCCCGTACATCCGATGGTACGGTCTCCCACCTGCAGGGAGCCGGTACAGGTAAAGGTATCGTCCGGGCTGATAGCGCCGGACTCCAGAGCCGCCGCCACGGTCATGGGCTTAATCGTGGAACCCGGCTCAAAAGCCTGGGATACCGCGTAGTTCGTCCAGATGGCGCTGAGGCTCTCAACCGTCGTCTCATCGTCCATTGCGTCAATCTCTGACTGGCTGTAAAACGGCGTCAGATCCGTCGGATTGTTCAGATCGTACCAGTCTGTGGAGTCCATGCCGAGAATCTCCCCGGTGTTCGGATCCATGACCAGAATCGCCGCGTTCTTGGCTCCGTTGCCGCCGTTCTCTCCCAGCTTCTCATTAAACTCCTCCAGATACTTCCTCAATATCTGCTGAACATTCGCATCCAGCGTCGTGCGGATGCTGTTGCCGTCCTTTGCCTCGATGATTGTCTGTTCCACATCCGCGTCTGTATTATAATATCCGTACTGTCTGCCGTCCACACCATTCAGTACGCTGGAATAGTACGCCTCCAGTCCCCAGTCCGCCTCATTGCCGCTGTAGGTAAAGCCTATCGTATCGCATGCCAGAGATCCCAGCGGATACGTCCTGTGATAATTGTCCTCGAACCACACGCCCCTGACGTTATTGCGGATTGTGCGCTCTTCCTCAGAAAGCCCTGAGTCTTCATCGTCGGCCGCATTCACGTATTCCTCAAACGCCTTTTTCTGGTCGATCGAGAGTTCCCTCTGCAGGATCTGATACTGGCTGTCCCTCGTCTCCTCGCTCTCCAGCCGGCTTCGGATATCCTCTTCGGACAGACCGAGAATGTTCACCAGAGCCTCCACTGTGGGTTCCACGTAGGGCTGTGTGTCCTGCCCGTCTTTTGTGACCACGGTATTCACAACCTTGCAGTCCAAAATGACGTTGTACACCTTCTCGCTCGTGGCAAGGATCGTGCCGTTTCTGTCCAGAATATCGCCTCTGCGAAACGGGATTGTCCTGCTCTCATACTTCTGCTGAGACTGGCTGAGCACCTGCCTGGTGTAGCGGTCCCCGTCTTTTGCGTTAATATACGTAATTCGGATGGATAAACCGACTAAAGCCAGTACGACTACAACAAATAGTCCTACCAGCTTCTTTCTGACGGTTCCGTTAATCTTAATATTCTTCAGTTTTTCGTCCGTATTGCGGACTCTTCTCTTTCTTTTCTTCTGCACTTGATCACCTACTTGGATTCCGGCACATCCTGATACTGTCGCACGTAGCTGCTGCCGGATGTATCATAATATACGATCTGCGACTCTGCCGCGTAATGCAGCCCCAGACGGTTGATCGCGTCATTTTTGATTTGCTCCATATCCACAGATGCCAGTGTGGAATTATAATAAGCGTCATTATCTGCCTTGAGCTTGCTCAGCTGCGACTCCAGTGTCGCCAGCTCCATCGTCTGATTTGTAAGCTGCGACTTGCTCTGCAGATAATTCACGCACACAAACAATGTTACCAAACATATCAGTCCCAGGAACAGCACATAACCTTTGCTCATCTGCGTCGCCTTCGCGCGGTTGCGCTTCGCCCTGCTGCTCACCCGGGAAGTCTGCTTTCTGCGCTTCGGCTTCTTCTTCACCGGCTCCAGCTTCGGTACTGCGCTGCCATCGACATAATATCTCTTATTCTGATTTTTTACCGACCCTGAATTTACCCTTCGGTTGGTACGATTCATCTGGAAGCCTCCTTCATGTTACTGAACCCTTCGCTCAAAAATTCTCAGCTTCGAACTCTTGGCACGCTTATTCTCGGCAAGTTCCTGCTCCCCAGGCACAATCGGCTTTCTTGTAACCACAAATCCCTTCGGCTTTCTGCCGCATACACATACCGGAAATTCCGGAGGACAGATACAGGGATTCTCATTCCTGCGGAAAATATTCTTCACAATGCGGTCCTCCAGAGAATGGAAAGTGATCACACAGATCCTTCCTCCGTCATTCAATATATCGATCATTCCGTCGAGAGAATCCTTCAGCACCTCCAGCTCCTGATTTAATTCAATGCGGATCGCCTGGAAAGTCTTCTTCGCAGGATGACCGCCTGTAGCGCGCATCTTCATCGGAATTGCCCGCTTGATAATCTCGCTGAGTTCTCCGGTCGTCCGGATTGGCTGCTCGGCTCTCGCCAGGCAGATGTGCTTCGCGATATTCTTTGCGAACTTGTCCTCGCCATAGTCTCTGATGATCCGGTACAGTTCGCTCTCGCTGTACTCATTGACAATGTCGCCCGCTGTTTTTGGATTTCTTCTGTCCATGCGCATATCCAGCGGCACATCCTCCCTGTAAGTAAATCCCCGCTCAGCCGCGTCAAGCTGATAGGAGGATACCCCCAGATCCAGCAGAATCCCATCCACGGAACGGATCCCCCTCTTCTCCAATTCTTCGACCATATTGCAATAATTGCTGCGGATGATCGTCACCTGGTCCTTGTAGCCATCCAGCCGTTCACCCGCAGCAGCAATCGCATCTTCATCCTGGTCTATTCCTATCAATCTCCCCTTGGCGGACAGTCGTCTGCAGATTTCCAGCGAATGTCCTGCTCCGCCCAGTGTTCCGTCAACATAAATGCCGTCAGGTCTTACCCTCAAGCCCTCTATCGTCTCATCCAGTAATACCGATTTGTGCTTAAATTCCATTTAGCTCTCCTGTAATTGCCAGCATCAGATCACGATTCCCATCTCCTGCATATTCTCAGCGATCGCGTCCATGTCATCGTAATTGCTGTTCTCAATCCATTTTTGCTTACTCCAGATTTCGATTCTGGTAATGTTGCCTGTCAGCACCACATCTTTTTCCAGACCGGCAAATTCCCGCAGCGTCACCGGAACGAGAATTCTTCCCTGCTTGTCCAGTTCGCATGTGGTAGCACCCGCAACAAAGAAACGAGAAAAGGTTCTGGCATTTTTATTTGTAAGCGGCAGGGCTTTTAGCTTTTCCTCGAAGGCTTTCCATTCTTCCATGGGATAGATAGACAGACAGCCGTCCAAACCCTTTGTCAGAACAAACTCCTCTCCCAGAAGTTCTCTGAACTTGGACGGTATGATCAGTCTTCCCTTTGTGTCAATCGTATGACTGTACTCTCCCATGAACATAGAATCTACCCTCATCTGTGAAGGTGTATCTCCCCTTACACCTTCCGGAGCGTTCTGGTATGAACTGCCACATTCCCACCATTTCGCACCACTATTCACCACTTTCTACCACTTATAGGTCTATTCTAAAGCATACGCGAAAAAAAAACAAGTGCTAATTCAGTTTTTTCACACTTTATACACATGGAAAAATCCCCCATTTTACAGCATTTTTCGAACTTTGCCAGCTCTTTTCCGCGCGATTTTTTCTCCTCCTGCAAAAATTGTGTCTTGACACGCTCTTTGCCATAAAATATGGGGACCGATAAAAACTTATCAGCCCCCGGAAAAAATATACCTGAAATTCAGTTTCTTATGTCTATGCAGTCTGCATTTTTATACATTAAAGCGGAACAAAATCACGTCTCCGTCCTTTACCACATAGTCCTTGCCCTCCATGCGCACAAGTCCTTTTTCGCGGGCGCCCGCGTAAGAACCGCAGTCGAGCAGGTCTTTGTAATTTACAACCTCAGCCTTGATGAATCCGCGCTCAAAGTCCGTATGAATCTTTCCGGCCGCCTGAGGCGCCTTGGTACCGATCCGGATCGTCCACGCTCTGGTCTCGTCCTCTCCCGCTGTCAGGAAGCTCATAAGTCCGAGAATGTGGTAGCTGGCCCTGATCAGCTTCTCCAGGCCGGACTCCTCGATTCCGAGATCCTCCAGGAACATCTTCTTCTCATCCTCATCGAGTTCCGCGATCTCCTGCTCGATCTGAGCGCAGATCACGAACACCTCGCTGTTCTGTTCCTTCGCGTACGCGCGCACTTTCTCCACATGCGCGTTGCCTGCCGCGTCATCGGCAAGATCATCCTCCGCCACATTGGCAGCATAGATCACCGGCTTGTAGGTCAGCAGGTTGTATCCCTCCAGCAATGCAAGCTCATCCTCGTCATCGACCTCAAGTGTCTTTGCCGGGCTGCCCTCCTCCAGATGTTCCTTGATCCGTTTGAGAAGCTCCAGCTCTTTTGCCGCGGTCTTATCCATGCGGGCAGTCTTTGTCACCTTCGCGATCCTTCTCTCCAGAATCTCCAGGTCGGAGAAGATCAGCTCCAGATTAATCGTCTCTATATCGCGCAGCGGATCAATGCTGCCGTCGACATGCACCACATTCGCGTCCTCAAAGCAGCGCACCACATGCACGATCGCATCCACCTCGCGGATATTTGCCAGGAACTGGTTTCCAAGGCCCTCGCCTTTGGACGCTCCTTTTACAAGGCCGGCTATGTCAACAAACTCTATAACGGCAGGCGTCACCTTCTTAGAGTGATAGAAGTCGCCCAAAAGCCTGAGTCTCTCGTCCGGAACTGCCACGATTCCCACATTCGGATCAATGGTGCAGAACGGATAGTTGGCGGACTCGGCGCCAGCCTTTGTGAGTGAATTAAACAGTGTGCTCTTTCCGACGTTCGGAAGGCCTACGATTCCTAATTTCATCTTGATTTCCTCTCTTTTCTCTGTCTGCGCCGCAGTCTGGCCGCAGGCGCTCTCGAATTTCGTTTCTATCGATTTTAACACAGTTTCCTGCGCCGCACAAGAATATTCAGTCTCTGGACTGAATCATCAGCAGGATCCCGGCGCTCCATGACGCGCGCGCGCACTCGTCGGCGATCTCATTGCTGACGCCCAGCCCCTCCCAATCTTTCAGCGTATAGTTGTCAAGCGGATACTTGAATCCCGTCAGGGTCAGCCCCTCCACGGTTCCTCGCATTGGGAAGAAAGAGACGTATTTGCCGAACTGTTCTTCCCTCCTGATCTCGAGGGAATTCCCCGCCGGAATGCTCAGACGGTTGTGGGAATCCACAATAAATGCGGGAATCCCCCGCTCCCAGGCGCGCAGCAGGATCTGAACACTGCCGATCACATGATCCAGCCGGGTGCCCGTGGCCCCCAGCAGCGTAATCTCGCTGCTTCCCCGCTCCATCGCCTCCTCCAGGGCAATGCACGTATCCGTGGCATCCTTTACAGGATTGAACGCCCGGATCGGTATCTCCGTATGCTCCTTGTAATATGTAAGGATCTCTCCCGGCAAACTGTCAAAGTCTCCGATAATACAGTCAGGGACAATCTCCTCCTCCATACAGAACTTCAGTCCCCGGTCAACTGCAAGCACGCAGTCCGCATCGTATTCTTTCATAAAATTGAGGGCAAAATCACGCTCGATATTGCCCCCTGTAAGTATCAGTGTCTTCATATTCAGCACCTCGTTGCCGCATCCGTCTTCTCTTTAAGTCTGCGGATATTCTCTGTGATATCCCCGCTGAACACTGCGGAGCCCGCCACGATAATGTTCGCTCCGGCCTTCAGAACCAGATCGATGGTCTCGCTGTTGATTCCTCCGTCGACCTCGATATCCACGGACAGGCCGCGCTCCTGCACCATCTTCTTCAACATCTGAATCTTCCTCGTGGACTCCGGAAGGTAAACCTGTCCGCCGAATCCCGGATTGACCGACATGATCAGAACCATATCAATCTTGTGCAGAACATGTTCCAGCGTGCACAGCGGCGTTGCGGGATTGAGCGCTACGCCCGCCTTCATGCCCTTCTCATGAATGGCATCGAGCGTGCGGTCCAGATGGCGGCACGCCTCGGCATGTACGGTAAGCATATCCGCGCCTGCGGTTTTGAAATCCGCGATATAGCGCTCCGGATCTGTAACCATCAGATGTACGTCAAAGAACAGGCGGCTCTCTCTCCGAATGGAGGCAATCACCGGAATTCCGAAAGAAATACTCGGCACGAAATCTCCGTCCATGACGTCAATATGCAGCCATTCGACACCGGAAGCCTCCACTTCCCGAATCTGCTCGCCAAGGCGATTAAAATCTGCGGATAATATTGAGGGGCATAACTGATAATTCAAATTAATATCTCCTTTTTTCTTTTAGTTCTTCCACAAAATACACATAGTTTTCGTACCTGGAAGCCGCGATCTTTCCGTCCTTTACAGCTTCCTTCACCGCACAGTCCGGCTCCCCCATATGCAGGCAGCCCTGAAAGCGGCAGCTGCCCTCATAGGGCGCAAATTCCGGAAAGTAACGGCGCACATCCTCTTTTTCCATATTTTCCACAAACAGGGAACTGAATCCCGGGGTATCCATGAGATACGTCTCATCATCCAGAGGGATCAGCTGCGAGTGACGCGTTGTGTGCTTTCCCCGCTTGAGCTTCTGGCTGATCTCACCGGTATCCATGCAGACCTCCTCCTGCAGAAGGTTCGTGATCGAGGACTTGCCCACACCCGAGGGACCCGCCACTGCTGTGGTCTTTCCCTTCAGCACACGCCGGATCTCTTCGATGCCCTCCTCCTGCTTCGCGCTCACGGTCAGAACCTCGTAGCCGCAGCCGCGGTAGATCTCCTCCAGTCGCTGCGTCTCCGCGCGGTCCGCCAGATCCTGTTTGTTAAAGCAGAGCACCACCGGCACGCCCTGCTGCTCCATCATTACCAGAAAACGGTCCAGCAGCATAATATTCGGCTTCGGCTGCTCCATCGCGAAAATCACCATTGCCTGATCGATATTTGCCACTGCCGGCCGTATCAGTTCATTCTTTCTCGGCAGGATCTCGATGAGATTTCCCTCCTTCTCCTCCTCGTCGAGAATCTCAATGCGGACATTGTCGCCCACCAGAGGTTTCTTCTTCTCTTTCCGGAAAATCCCTTTTGCCCTGCACTCATAAATTCCGGTTCCTACTACGGAAACGTAGTAGAAACCGGCAATTCCTTTCACTATCTTACCTGTTGTCATCAATCCTCTACCTGTTTGAATTCAGCGGTGTACTGCGCGATCGGACGGTAGGTTCCGTCATCCTGCATCTCAGAGAAGATGATTGTTCCCTCGCTCACGCCGTCCGCTCCTGTCACATTCAGCTTATACGGGAAACTGTCAATCGTCTGTCCCTCGAAGATGGTAGTCGTCTGACTCTTTCCGTCAACGGTCTGCACGAGCTCCAGCTTCACAGGACCTCCGGTATAATCATCCGGCTGTCCCAGCGGCTGCGTACACTTCCAGCTTCCGCTCGCCGTACCGGTTTCCCCGCCCGGATCCGGAGTCGGAGTCGCTGTCGGGGTCGGAGTGCTCGTCGGCTCCTCCGTCCTCTCTGTATTAATCGTCAGCGTGATCGTCGCCGTCAGGCTGACTTCCGTTCCTCTTGCCGGGCTGATCGCGATAACGTCGCCGATGTTGTAATTCTCATCGTAGCCCTCAGTGGTCTCAATATTCGTAAAGCCCTGTGCCTCCAGGGAAGCGATGGCGTCTTCCTGTGTCTGTCCGATCAGATTCGGGATCGTGGCCGTATCAGCGCCGGAACCGGACATTGTCAGCGTGATCTGTGTGCCGACAGCGACCTCTTCGCCCGCGGACGGATCCATGTCAACAACCGTTCCGTCGGTCTCTTCTCCGGCCTGAACCGTAAAGCCTGCATTCACCAGCGCAGCGTACGCGGTATCCCAGTCATCTCCCATGACATCCGGAACCACTGCGGTCTCCGCCTGAGCCGCTCCGGTACTCAGCACATACTGAACCGTCGAATTCTTATCTACCTCTGTTCCAGAAACCGGGTCTGTGGAAATGATGCTGCCGGCCGGAATGCTGTCAGATGCGGCTGTTCCGCTCTGGCTCAGCGTAAGGCCGTACTTCTGCGCCTCCTCCTGTGCCTCCTCGATGGTCATGTTCACCAGGTTCGGAACCGCTACTTTATCGCTGTTCTCTTCCTCATCCACATTTTGTTCCACCTGATTCTGCTCTTTCTCATCGTTGCTTCCGAAGCTGAAGAATCCTGCCGCCTGGCCGATAAAATAAATCAGGATACAGATAATGATCGCTACGATTACGAAGCCTCCGATGGTAAGCGCCTTCTCAAGCTTGGAGCTGATGCCGCCGTTATCATCGTCGTCCTCATCCTCCTCGTACTCATCTTCTTCCCCGTCTTCGTCTTCTTCGTCCTCATCCTCGTATTCATACCGCGCCCGGCGTTCCTCCTCGCGGCGTCTTCTCTCACGCTCCGCGCGGTCGCGCTCGTCCTGACTCGGCGTTGTCCTGCCGCTGCGGATGGCATCCATGTCCTCCTCCGAGATCATCACGGTTCTTGCATGGCTGGACAGCGGCGCCAGCTTTACGAAATTTCCGTTCGGGTCCATCAGCGAGTGCTTCAGGTCCTCGATCACTTCCGTAATATTGTTGTATCTGCGGTCCACGCTCTTCTGGGTACACTTCAGAATGATCTGCTCCAGACTGCGCGGAAGATCCGGCGTATACTGTGACGGCGGTACCATCTCCTCCTGGAGATGCTTGATCGCGATCGCCACCGTGGTCTCCCCGTCAAACGGAACTCTTCCGGTCACCATCTCATACAGCGTAATACCGAGCGAGTAAATATCGCTCTTTGCATCGCTGTAGCCGCCGCGCACCTGCTCCGGAGAGCTGTAGTGCACCGATCCCATCGCATTGGAACTGATGGTATTGGAGGAAGCCACACGGGCAATTCCGAAGTCAGAAAGCTTTACCTTTCCGTCTGTGGAAATGATAATATTCTGCGGCTTGATATCGCGGTGCACGATATTTCTCGCATGCGCCGCCTCCAGTCCGAGCGACACCTGGATTGCGATGCTCGTCGCCTCCTTGATGCTCAGCTTTCCTTTCTTTGTGATATAATCCTTCAGTGTGATGCCTTCCACCAGCTCCATGACGATGAAATAGATGTTATCGTCATTTCCGACATCGAAGACATTTACAATGTTCGGGTGTGACAGGCCTGCCGCTGCCTGCGCCTCTGAACGGAACTTCGAGATAAACTTCTTGTCCGCACGAAATTCCTGCTTCAGGACCTTGACTGCGACCAGCCGGTTCAGCTTCAGATCCTTCGCCTTATAGACATCTGCCATGCCGCCGGAGCCAATCCTGCTGATGACCTCATATCTCTCCCCTATGATGTATCCCTCTTTTATCATTCTTTCACCTCGTTCGTAAATGGTTCCACAACTATTACTGCGATGTTATCCTTTCCTCCATTCTCGTTCGCCCGCCCGATCAGTCTCTCTGTCGGGTCCTCCCCTGGCTCACATTCCTTCAGAATCCGGAACATCTCCTCATCCGTGAGCATATTGCTCAGCCCGTCCGAGCACATCAGAATCCTGCTGTTCTCCTCAAGCCGGATGTCAAAAAAGTCAATTGCTACTTCCCTTACGATTCCCATCGCCCTGGTGATAATGTTCTTATCCGGGTGATTTCTAGCCTCTTCCTCATCAAGCTGACCCAGACGCACCATCTCGGCAACCAGCGAATGGTCTCTCGTAATCTGCTGTATCGCGTCCCCGGCGACATACAGTCTGCTGTCGCCTACATTGGCAACGTAGGCGTAATGGCCGACAATGCTGCAGACCACCATCGTGGTTCCCATGCCTGCCAGGTCGTCATTCTGCTGCGCCTGCTCCAGTATCTGTACATTCGCTTTCTCCATGGCATGACGGATAATCTTAATCGGATTAAATTCCCGGTCATTCCTGATCGATTCGAGAAGAACCGATACACCGTGGCTGGAGGCAAAGTCTCCGGCCTTATGACCGCCCATACCGTCCGCTACAACAAAAAGATTGGGAAGATTTCCAACCGGCGTCTCGGAAGCGAATATGTAATCCTGATTCATCTTCCTGACCCGGCCCACATCTGTGGCAGAATATGCTTTCATGTTTCTACCTCGCCTTTCCCCTGTCCGTCTCCGCGGGAAACGTATCTTTTTCTCAATTGTCCACAGGCCCCGTCTATATCCCGGCCCATTTCCCTTCTAATAGTAACATTAATTCCGTATTTTTCAAGTTTTTTTCTAAAATTCTCTATAACATTTTTATCCGGCTGCACGTAATCGCGCTCCTCAATCGGGTTTACGGGTATGAGATTTACGTGACAGTTCAGCCCTTTTAAGAGCCCCGCAAGCTCCGCCGCGTCACCATCGGAATCGTTTGATCCGCCCACCAGACTGTACTCGAACGTCAGCCTTCTGCCTGTCTTTTTGAAATAATTGCGGCAGGCATCGAGCACTTCCCGGATCGAATACTTATAGGCGATCGGCATCAGCGCCCTGCGCTTCTCATCATTTGATGCGTGCAGGGAGATAGCGAGCGTAATCTGCAGTCCCTCCTCCGCAAGCTGCTGCATGCGCGGGACAATCCCGCAGGTGGAGACTGTGATATTTCTCTGGCTGATATTTAATCCTTTCTCGTTGGAAAGCATGCGGATAAACTTCACGATATTGTCGTAATTGTCCATCGGCTCCCCGGTGCCCATCACCACAACGTTTGAGACGCGCTCCCCGGTCAGTGCCGTAATCCGGTAAATCTGCTCGAGCATCTCTGACGGAGCGAGGTTTCTCACCAGCCCTCCGATCGTGGACGCGCAGAAGCGGCAGCCCATACGGCAGCCCACCTGGGAGGAAATGCACACGGAATTGCCGTGATGATAGCGCATGAGCACGCTCTCGATTACATTTCCGTCCGGCAGCTCAAAGAGATACTTCTGCGTGCCGTCCAGCTTTGAAGTCTGTACCTGCACTGCCTGCAGGCAGACGTATGGATAGCTCTCATTTAATTTTCTGCGCAGCTCCTTGGAGAGGTTGCTCATCTCATCGTAAGACGACGCATGCTTTTTGTGCATCCACTCATAGAGCTGCTTTGCCTTAAAGGGCTTCTCCCCGAGGCGCTTCATCTCCTCCGAGAGTTCCTCCAGGCTCATGGATTTTAAGTCGGTCGTATTCATGTTTTATATTTCCTTTTTTCTCAGCCTTGCCAGAAAGAATCCGTCCGTCCCGTGCGTTCCGGGCAGAAGCTGCAGATAGCCCCGGGCGGTGGTTTCACTGTGCAGTTCCTCACAGAGATACTCATCCAGGCTTTCGGCTTCAAACTCATGGTTTTTCAGGAACCACTCCAGGTTCTCTTCGTTCTCCGCGCGGTCGACTGTGCAGGTACTGAAAATCAGTGTACCGTTCGCTTTTACATACTGCGCGGCATTGCTGAGGATCCTTCTCTGAAGCTTTACAAGCTCTGACTGCTTCTGCGCTGTCATCTTATACTTGATATCCGTCTTTCGGCCGATGACGCCAAGCCCGGAACAGGGCACGTCGGCAAGCACCACATCGGCTTTCCCGATACAGGATTTGTCCAGAACTGTGGCGTCGCTGCGCACCGCGCGCATATTTTTTACACGGCACCGCTCCATATTCTCCTCCAGAAGCCCGATCTTATAACTGGTCAGGTCGCGCGCCTCCACCATGCCCGTGCCCTGCAGCTTATCCGCTGCATAGAGGCTTTTTCCGCCGGGCGCCGCGCACAGATCGAGCACGAAATCTCCCTTCTGAAAACCGGCCGCCTCGCCCGCCAGCATGGAACTGACATCCTGTACCTGGAAACAGCCTTCCTGAAACGCCTCGACGGCAGGCAGATAATTGTAGCCGGAAATATAGTACGCTCCCTCCACATACGGAGCGGGTTCAGCGGTTACGCCCTGTCTCTTCAGACTTTCCAGCGTTCTCTCTCTGTCCTCGGCGCTGCCCCGCAGATATACACTCGTGGGGCGTTCCTTCAGGAACTGCGCCAGCATGGCTTCCGTCTTCTCAAATCCCAGCTGGCCGAGCCATTTTTCCACCAGCCAGACCGGCATCGAATACTTTACCGAGAGATATTCCACCGGCTGCTCCCTGTCCGGGAACGGGATATGTCCCTTGCTTCTAGCAATATTTCTCAGCACGCCGTTTACAAATCCCTTCAGGCTGTAAAATCCCTTCCTCTGCGCCAGCTTTACGGCCTCGTTGCACACCGCTGAGTCCGGGATGCTGTCCATATAGCAGAGCTGGTAGACCGCGCTTCTTAAAATATTCTGGATCACCGGCTTCATTTTCGATACCCTGACCTTGGAAAAACGGTCGATGATATAATCGATCTGCAGCATATATTCCACAGTCCCCTCGCAGATCCGGGTGATAAACGCCCGGTCCTGCTTGGGGAGATACTGATACTTCTCCAGCGTGCTGCGGATTGCCAGATGACTGTACTGCTCCTCCCGGTTGATCTCCAAAAGGATATTTAAAATAATTTCCCTTAAATTTACTGTATTAGTCACGGTCACGTCCTCCGGCCAAAATCACAAGTCTCAGAAGCTGAAGCAGAGATCCTGCCAGCGCCGCCACATACGTCATCGCCGCCGCGGAAAGTACCTTTCTTCCATCTCTCAGCTCATTGTCGCCCATGATGCCGCAGCCCTGCAGCATGCGCAGCGCGCGCGAGGAAGCGTTTACTTCCACCGGAAGCGTGATGAGCTGGAAGATCACCGCGAAAAGGAAGAACACGATGCCGGCTTTCATCAGCGCCGGGATGGAAAAGATCAGTCCCATGATGAAAATCGGAATCGCCAGTGAAGATCCGATGTTCGCCACCGGAACAATCGCGCTTCTCCAGGCCAGCGGCGCGTAGCCCCTGTTGTGCTGTACCGCGTGGCCGCACTCATGCGCCGCGACACAGACCGCTGCCAGAGAACGGCTGCCGTAAACAGTGTCTGAGAGCGCCAGCGTCTTGTCCTTCGGATTGTAATGGTCCGTGAGGTTTCCGCGGATATGCGTGATCCGCATGTCATAAATTCCCGCTGCGTGCAGAAGGCTCTGCGCTGCCTCCGCCCCGCTCAGCCCGCTGCGGCTGGGAACCCGGCTGTAGCGGCTAAAAGCGCTTTTCATCTTCATGGACGCCGCGCTGGAAAGGATCACCGCAAGGATCACCAGCAAATATGTCCCGTCAAAATAAAACCCGTGATAGCCATAACCATATCCCCCCATAAAAGCAACGGTACTTGCTGTCATGTATTTTCCTCCTATCTTTTCTCACTGCCCAGTATAGTTCCCGCTTCTATCGCAAAGCCGCGCAGGAACGCTTCCGCATCCATACGCTTCTTGCCTTCAAGCTGAATTTCGAGCAGTCTGAGCGCGCCGTCGCCGGTACTCACGACAAGGCCTCCCTTTCCCGCTTCCAGAACGGTTCCGGGCGCGCTTCCCGCTTTGCCTTCCGCCGTCTCGGCACGCCAGATTTTCAGTGTCTTTCCGCCCAGGTACGTATACGCGCTGGGCCACGGGCTCATGCCGCGGATCAGCCGTTCGATATTCACTGCCGTGCTGCTCCAGTCAATCTCTCCGTCCTTCTTGCTTATCATGCGCGAATAGGGCGTGGGACTTAACTCCGGCTGCTTTTCGTATACAGCGCTCTGATCCTCCAGAGTGGGCAGCGTCTGCACCAGGAGCTTCGCCCCCGCATCGCTCAGCTTATCGAACAGTGTTCCGGCGGTTTCATCCTTCACCAGCGGAATCTCAACTTTGGATATCATGTCTCCGGTATCGAGTCCCGCGTCCATGCGCATAATCGTAACACCTGAGACCTCCTCGCCGTCGATAATCGCCCACTGGATCGGAGCTGCGCCCCGGTACTTCGGAAGCAGGGACGCGTGAACGTTGATGCAGCCATAGCGCGGAATATCCAGAATCTGCTGCGGAATGATCTGACCGAACGCCACCACGACAATCACATCCGGCTGAAGGCTTCTGATCTTCTCCACTGCCTCCGGATCCCGGATCTTTGCAGGCTGATAGACAGGCAGCCCATGCCGCTGCGCCGCCTCCTTTACCGGAGTGGGCTGCAGCTCCTTCCCTCTTCCCCTGGGCTTATCCGGCTGTGTCACCACGCAGGCCACCTCATGGCCGGCCGCCACGACAGCTTCCAGAGTTCCCACAGAGAAATCGGGAGTTCCCATAAATACAATTCTCATATGCTCTTACTCCTCGTCTTCATCGTACTCCACATCCTGGAGTTCTCCTTCAACATGCTCCACATACATAATGCCGTCCAGATGCTCGCACTCATGGCAGATGCAGCGCGCAAGCAGGTCTGTGCCCTCCAGCACAAACTTCTTCATGTTCCTGTCATACGCCTCCACCTTCACATAATTCGGGCGCGTCACCACACCGGTCTTGCCCGGAAGGCTTAAGCACCCCTCATTTCCGGTCTGGCTGCCGCTGGTCTCAAGAATAACGGGATTGATCAGCACGTATGGATTCTCATCCACATCGATGACCACAATGCGCTTCAGGATTCCCACCTGGGGAGCTGCAAGCCCTACTCCGCACGCGTCATACATAGTCTCAAACATATCGTCCACGAGCTGCTGAAGCTTTGGAGTCATCTCCTCCACCGGGCGGCACTTCTTTGTCAGCACCGCGTCTCCCATTACTCTGATCGTTCTTATTGCCATAGTTCATCTCTCCTTCTCTTTACTTTCTCTGTCCGTATCGAAATTCAAACTGTATATAAATCTCCTTAAATCCACTGTTAATCTCAATGTACTTCTCCAGCTTGTCCTTCAGCGCCACCAGCACCCGGTAGTCCTTCTCCTTCAGATACAGCACCATTCGGTACATATCGCGCACCTTTGAGACGCTTTCCGCCGCAGGCCCGAGCATTGAGAGCGTTCCGGAACGGTTCGCCCTCACCAGGAACTTCCTGATATAGTCCATCGCGCGCGCCAGAAGCTCTTCGTCAGAACACGCGGCGTGAACCGCGAGCAGATTCTGTGCCGGAGGATATCCCATCAGCTTCCGGTAGCTGATCTCTTCCTCGTAAAACGCCTCGTAATCCTGAGCCGCAGCGGTCTGGATGCTGTAATGCTCCGGCTGGTACGTCTGAATGACGGCCTCGCCGGGAAGCTCTGCGCGCCCTGCCCGTCCTACCGCCTGTGTCAGAAGCTGAAACGTCCGCTCTGACGCGCGGTAATCATCGGCAAAGAGCGACAGGTCCGCGGCCAGCACGCCTACCAGCGTCACATGGGGAAAATCATGTCCCTTTACGATCATCTGCGTACCGATCAGGATATCTGCTTCGTGTCCGGCGAACTGCTTCAGGATCTGCTCATAGGCACCCTTCCTCCGGGTCGTGTCCAAATCCATGCGCAGGATACGCGCCTTCGGATACATGGTTTTTACAATCTTTTCAATCTGCTGTGTGCCTGCCCGGAATCCCCCGATATATGGGGAATGGCAGACAGGACACGTCTGCACCTGCCGTGTCTCATAACCGCAGTAGTGGCAGACCAGCCGCCCGTTCTCATGGCTGGTCAGAGACACATCGCAGTGCGGACATTTGAGCACGATTCCGCAGGAACGGCAGGAGATAAATCCTGCGTAGCCCCGGCGGTTTAAAAACAGCACGGTCTGCTCGCCGCGCTCGAGACGCTGCGCGATTGCCTCCTGCAGGTACATGCTCAAAATGGAACGGTTGCCGCTCTTAAGCTCCTCCCGCATATCCGTCACATGAACGGCGGGAAGCCGCGCGTTCCCATAGCGATGCGTCAGGCTTACGAGGCGATATTCCCCCTGTGTACTGCGAAAGTACGCTTCCACCGAGGGTGTCGCTGATCCCATGACGAAGAGGGCGTTCTCCAGCTTTGCCCGCTCCTGCGCGGTCTCCCGCGCGTGATACCTGGGCGTATTCTCACTCTGATAAGAATTCTCATGCTCCTCGTCCATGATGATCAGCCCCAGATCGGGAAACGGTGTGAACAGTGCGGACCGGGGACCGATCATAACGCGGATCTCTCCTCTCTTTGCCCGTTCGAACTGATCAAAACGCTCTCCCTGGGAGAGCTGAGAGTGCAGAACAGAGACCTGATCGCCGAATCTGCGGTAGAAGCGCAGCACGGTCTGATACGTGAGGGCGATCTCAGGGATCAGAACGATTGCCTGCTTCCCCTCTTCCAGAATCCGCCCGATCAGTTCCATATATACCCGGGTCTTTCCGCTTCCAGTGACTCCATGAATCAGGCAGGGACGCCGCCTGTGCTCCCACTCTTCAAAAATCTGCCCCACAGCCTCCTGCTGCTCTGCGGTGAGCGGCGCAGATTCCTTCTCCACCGGCACGCCTGCAAAGGGATTTCTCCAGACCTGGCGGGAACAGACCTCCAGAACGCCCTGCTCCTGCAGCGCGCGGATGGCATCGCGCGAAATCTTATGCTCTCCTGTGGCTTCAGTATAAGAAACCTCCTGCCGTTCCTTCAGAAGCAGCAGCAGGCGAAGACGCGCCTTCTGATTCTTGCGGCGGTATAATTCCTCCTGTTCACTGGCCTGCTCCGGCGTAAGAAGGAATCTGAGCGTGCGCTTTTCCACTGCTCTCATCTTCTGCTTTACAGGCAGGATTGTCTTTAATGCCTGAATCATCGTAGAACCGTAATTCTCCCGGATCCAGCCTGCCAGAGGGAGCAGCTTTGCCTCCACTTCCACGCCTCCGGGCGCGGTTCCCGCGATATCCTTCAGTCTGCTCTCCTCACAGAACGGCGTATCGGACAGCCCGACCACATAGCCGGAAATCCTGCGGTTTCCGTTCCCGAAGGGTACGAGCACCTTATCCCCTATGTGAATCTGTCCGCGCAGCGCCTCCGGAATGCGGTATTGAAACGTCCTGTCGATCTGGGAGTGGGTAATGTCCACAATAATATCCGCATACTTTTCCTTCACGAATATCCTCCCGCCGCGTCACACGTTTCCGGCGCTCTTATCCGCCTCCAGAATCTCGCGGATCAAAACGCGCTCATCCATCGGATACTTCCTGCCCCGGATTTCCTGGTAATCTTCGTGTCCTTTGCCCGCCAGCACAATAATATCTCCCGGCTCTCCGTGATGGATCGCGTAGGCAATCGCCTCTCTGCGGTCCGGAATTTCAACGTACTTTCCGTCAGTCTTCGCAATGCCTGTCTTGATATCGTCAATAATTGCCTGAGGTTCCTCATCCCGCGGATTGTCTGATGTGATAATCGTCAGATCCGCAAGCCTTCCGGAAACCTCTCCCATCTCATATCTGCGCAGCTTTGAGCGGTTGCCGCCGCAGCCGAACAGCGCCACCAGCCGGTGGGGATGGTATTCGCGCAGCGTTGTGAGCAGGCTTTCCAGCGCCATGGCGTTGTGCGCGTAATCGATCATCAGGGTAAACTCATCGGATACCTTGATCATCTCGATTCTTCCCTTGACCTTTGCCACCTTCAGGGCAGCCGTGATCTTCTCCTCCGGCACGCCGAAATGGCGGCAGATCGCGATGGCGGTCAGTGAATTGTAGATACTGAATTTTCCCGGGATATCAATCTCCACCGGAAAGTTCATCAGTCCCTCCACCCGGTAGGCAATGCCGAGATAGCCGGGACGGGAGACAAGATGCGAATCTGCGGCGCGCAGATCCGCCTGCGGTGAAAATCCGAATGTCTCCAGACTGCAGGTATGGCCCTCGATAATCTGATCAAAATGCGGGTCATCCGCATTCACAATTCCCACGCGGCACTGCTTCAGCAGCATGCTCTTGCAGCGAAGATAGTCCTCAAAGCTGCTGTGTTCATTCGGGCCGATATGATCCGGCTCGATGTTGGTGAATATGCCGTAGTCGAAGACAAAGCCCGCCGTGCGGTGAAGCATCAGTCCCTGGGAGGATACTTCCATCACCACACTGTCGCAGCCCGCCTCCACCATCTTTGCGAAAGCTTCCTGCACCAGGTAGGATTCCGGCGTCGTGTTCACTGCCGGAATGTGCTCTTCGCCGATAATGGTCTCGATCGTGCCGATCAGGCCGACCTTGTGCCCGGCGTTTTCCAAAATGGATTTTACCATATAAGTTGTCGTCGTCTTGCCTTTGGTTCCCGTGATTCCTATGGTCTTTAATTTCTCCGCGGGATGTCCGAAATATGCACAGGAAATCAGCGCCATGGCATATCTCGTATTCTCCACCAGCAGCACTGTCACATCGTCTGGAACCTTCACCGGCTCCTCGACTACCAGAACAGCCGCTCCCTTCTCTGCCACATCCGCGGCAAAAGTGTGTCCATCCACCACTGCGCCCCGGATGCATATAAACAAAGCGCCTGGCGTCACCTTGCGGGAGTCAGATACCACTGCTGTAACCTCCCGCTCCACACTGCCCTGGATGCAGGTGTACTCCAGACGTTCGAGTAAGTTCATCAGTTTCATTTTATTGCCTCCAATCATGATTTGTAACTGTCAAAACCGTTACTTTCAGATATATGCTTGCAGACAGCCGCACAGAACAGCTACAATAATCCATGTTTAAGCATACCATAGACGCCGGGTGTTTTCAACTAAAAAGGAGGTCGCGCTGTGCCGTACAGCTCTCCCTCCCTGCAGTCTTTTTTCATCAGAACAGGTCGATATCCCCGCTGATGTCTCCATTAATAGTAAAATATGCCTTTCCGTCTTCCGGTTTCATATAGATATCCAGAGTATCCAGATCTTTGATCATGTTTCCCTGATCCTTCCACCATGCTTTAATCTTGGCGATGATCTCCTGCTCCTCTACCTGTTTTCCCTGATACTGTAAGCAAACGTTCACTTTTAACGTCCTCCCTTTCTTTGCCGCAGGCTTCTTCTCCTGCTCTTTTTCCTTCAAGGCAGCATTTTTTGCCGGCGCTGTCTCTTTCGGCTCAGCCGCTTTGCTCTCTGCCGCTGCATTCTCTTCTATTTCTTTCGTCGGAGCCGGCGCTGTCGGCTGCTGAACCGCGGTCTTCAGCGTATGTTCTTTCTTCTTCGCCAGTTTTTTTGCCAAACGCTTATTTGCCATAATTTCCTCCTTACGTTATAGTCTTAACGATTCTATCACACTTTTTTGAATCTGCCAACTAAAATCTTCATTCCGGATTTGCCGTCAGTTATAATCTCTTTAGAAAATTTCGGTTTTTTTTATACTTTCGACATACTTTCAACATATTCTCTGCCTATAATAACACTCAGATAGTTGATGAACCACTCACTATCTCCCCCCTCATAAAATACAAAAAACGGAGCAGCATCAGCTGTTCCGTTTTTTGCGTGCCTCCGTCTCTCAGCACAGTCCGGGCGCTTCCCGGTAGGATTCCGAAGCGCTCAGCGGCAGTTCGCCATTTTCCCAGCGCTGCATCTGAAGCGCTGACTCGAAGTCCTTCACATACCGGTCAGCGAGGTTAATCATTCCCAGGCGGTTCTGCTCTGCCGCCTCCTCCACAGCGTAGACCCGGCATCCGGCTTCCTTTGCGGCTCTGGCAGCGCGGTAGGAATCTTCCCAGACGATCATTTCGCCCGGTTCCAGGTGCAGATGAAGGGAAAGGCGGATATAGAAATTCCGGCTCGTCTTCTTTCCCATATTTTCCACAGTGTAAACCCCCTGAAAATCATCCAGGATTCCCAGGCGCTCCAGCGCGCTCAGCGTGTTCTCTCTCGTGGTGTCGCTTGTGGCGAACAGCGTGTCGCCCCGGTTCACCAGGTACTTTACGTATTCCACGGCGCCCTTCTTCGCCTGCGCCGCTTTATGATAAAAGAGCTTCATCATGTCTTCCAGTTCCCGCGCGATCATATCCTGCGTCTTGCAGATATAATACGTCTTTCTCAGATACGCGGTAAATCCATCCCAGCTCATGTGCTTTACTTTCTCGCTCAGGTTGCGCTCCGGCGTCTTGCCCAGGGAACGCAGGTACACTTCTCCAAGATGCTCCCATACTTCCATGGAATCCAGAAGCGTGCCGTCCAGGTCAAATACATATACGCTCATCGTTCTTCTTCCCGCTGAAATCCCGCTTAGCTGTCATTCCTGATTTCAGCATCCAATCCTCCTTCGAATGTATGGTAATCCAAATCCGTGCGCACGTCAATGATTTATTGGCAAATCCTCTCAAAAATCGTAACAGTTCAGCCTTGCTGAACCGTTACATGCAAAATCCATTTATAATCGCC
>CAKNMY010000007.1 GCA_930989745.1 uncultured Lachnospiraceae bacterium
CATCTCGTTCCTCCTTGTTTTCTTTTTCTGAATTCATTATATTAAAAATTAAGAAGAAAAAGAATGGCACAAAACTGATAAAATGTGTAACAAATTTGACCTGTATCTTAAAAAAGCTAATTGTCCCAATGCAAAAAGGACCGCGCATCTGCGCGGTCCACCCTGTCATTTTTCTATACTTTTTCCCTAATTTCCGGGAAACGGATCGTCACTTTTGTTCCAAATCCTTCCCTGCTCTCCAGAAATACGCCGTACTCTTGGCCAAAATATAGGCGTATCCTCTGATTTACGTTTGCCAGTCCAATATGTCTGCTTTCTTTGATCATTTCACTATCCATGGACTCCCGCAGCTTTCGGATTTCTTCCCCACTCATTCCCAAACCGTTATCCTCCACAGTGAGCTCTACGATTCCTTCGCTGATTTTCCCTCCTATATTAATCTTACCCTTCCCACTTAAATATTTGACCCCATGATAAATAGCATTTTCCAATACTGGCTGCAGAATGACTCTCACTGTTTTACATTCATACAACTCCCCTGGAATTTCCCACACCACCTCGTACTTATCCTCATAACGTATATTCTGGATATCAATATAATAGCGGCAGTGCTCGATCTCCTGCGCCAGAGGAATAATGGAATCCGTATTTTCCAGCGTCATGCGCAGTATCTGGGAAAGAGCGCCTGTCATCTCAGAAATCTTGTTATCGCCTCCCAAAAGTCCGACAGCAATCCAGTTAATTGTATCCAACGTATTATTCAGAAAATGCGGATTGATCTGAGACTGCAGAGCCACAGCCTGAGCCTTTTTCAACAGGCGGACACGTTCGGAGAGCTCCTCATCCACATCCCGTTTTATATTTGCTGTTCGCTGTATGGATGAGAGAATGTATTCCAGCTCATCTTTTTCCTGAAACAACTCTTCCTCCCCTATCAGCACATTTTTATTTTCCCGTATTGCCCCCATGATCACTTCGATGGGCCGAAAAAGCCTCACGGAAATCCACGCAGACAGCAACAGTGTAATGGCCAGCATAATCAGGATTAAAGATAATAGCATTTTCTTTACTGTGCTCAGTTCTCCCTCGGTATCTCTGCTCGCCAGGCTGGTAATTACCTCTGCAGAGGAATCCGGCATTTTGCGAGTTGTTAAGACATATCCCTCTCCAAAATAAGATTTATCACCATCAATATGAGATATTCCTGGGATTCTGGAACGTTCTTTTCCGATCCATTCCTCATCGTTAGAGTAAAGAATCTGCTCTCCGTTCGTCAGAAATATCAAATCCCCCTCGGGAATACTGAACTCTCTGTTCAAAGCTTCCAAATCAAAATTCATTACAGCTACTCCGCTGTCCATGGCGCCGTATCGTATAGGCAAAAATAGGGAAAGTTGCTTTTCATCAAATCCATTCAGACTGCTTTCTGTAAGAATAAGATCACTTTCTCCATCCTTATACTTCAGCCATGCATCCAGGCAGTCTCGCTCAGGAAATGACGTAAACTCCGAGAAACTTTCTGCTGATATTACGCGATTATTGTTATATGAATAAATATAAATGCTTCTAATATAATCTTTGGAAATCAATGGCATCCTTATCAAATCCTGAATAGTTCTTATACGATAGTTAAACTGCCGAAGTTCTTCCGTGTCATACATATACAGCTCTACATCAGAATTAAATCCAATATATACGAGCTCCGATTGAGCGTCCTGCAGGATTCTTTGAAAATCATTGTAGGCATCCATAGTGATTTTTTCACTGTAACTTCTCTGATCATTCTCCTGCATGCTGCCATAGGCATAGTATGCGATCACTGCTGCCCCCGTCAGCGGTACAATGATCAACGCAATCAGAAGTGCCATATTTTTAAACAGTAAGCTGTTGAATTTATAATTTCGAAGATAACTGAGGATTTTCCTATCAACTCTCATCTTGCTTTCCGCCAATTTGCAGCACCTTCCCTCTGTATTCACTAGGATTCATCCCTGTCTGCATCCGAAACAGCCTCGCAAAGTATCGGGGAGTCTTATATCCCAGAATCTCGCTGACCTGATACGTCTTATACTGCGGGTCTTTCAGCAGTTCCACTGCCTTTTCCATCTTTTTCTTTGTCACATACTGACTGAAACTCTCCCCTGTCTGTTTTTTGAACAGCCGGCTCAGATACGCGGGACAAATATAGAGCATATTTGCAATTTCCTCCTGGGAGATATCACGACAAATATTTTCTTTTATATACTTTTTAGCCTTTGTCACAAGGCTGTTCGTATCGTAATATTCCTTTTTCTCCTCCGCAATCCGAATACGGTCAAAAATTCTGCTGCAGTATTGACGGATTTCTTCTCCTGTCTTCATGGAAAGCAGAGCGCCGTAACTGATATACGGTTGGAGAGAATGATACAGTTTTTCATTTACATCCCGTATCAATTCATACATCGTAGACACAATCCCAATCATTTCATTATTTCTCACCGATGCGGGTACCTGTTCCAGTTCCGTCACAATACTTTCAAAAATTTTCTGCGCTGTTCCGATATTTCCAATGGAAATGTTGGACATAATCAATTTCTTCTGTTCTTCAATCCTTCGATTTCCCTCTCCATTTTTCTGCCTCTCTCGCTTTGGCACAGCGTTTCCCAGTTCATAGACAGAACTCCAACAGCATACAAGCTCCCAGCCGCACTCAAAGCAAAAGCTCTGGGAAATTTCCCGTACAAGCTCCTTTACATCTTCTTCCGGGCTGTCCTTTCCCTCCGCTTCCGGTGCTCGGATACCTGTTAACTCTATGAATCCCCCTGACTTATACACAATGTGATAGAAATATTTTTAGAAAATTCTTTAAATTCTCCTCCAGCTGATCCTGATTATATTGCCATACATCAGAAATAAATTTTTCATAACTGCGAATCTGCAGGTCTACCAGAAAGCAATCACTTTTTTCAGGATTCAGCCGTGGATACAGTATGTTTATTCTGGTGCTGATATACTGTTTTCTGTCCGCTACACCGCCAAGGATCAAATCCGTAAAAAAGCGCTCTTCCAAAAGCGGAATAGCCTCATCCATACGTTCCTGACGGGATTTTTCCTTTTCTCTTAGCTCCATCTCCTGGTCAAGCTGGATTTTAATCTTTTCAAATGTCTCCACAATCTGCGACACATTAGCCGGTTTCAGAAGATAATTAGTAGCTCCAAAACGCATCCCCTTTACAGCCAGTTCAAATTCCTGGTATCCGCTGAGCAGAACTACTTTACAGGGAAGCTTATGTTCATACACATACTGCGCCACATCGAGACCGGAGGCATGAACCATCTTAATATCCGTCAGGATCACATCTGGAACAATTTCCTCAAGAAATTCCAGAATCTCTCTGCCGTCAGAAAAAATTGCCTCTACCTCAAATCCCAGCGATTCCCATTTCACCATGTTTTTTAACCCCATACGGATAATCTTCTCATCATCCGCAATTACCAGCTTATACATCGCTCCCTCTCCTTTTTCTAAATCCGTACTTACTCTTTGAGCACCCCGCTCAAACTGTTGTCTGTAAAAAACGTGTTGCCATTGTATAAAAACAGTACATCCGTGATGTCATTTTCCTCTATCAGCGTCTGCACATCTCCGTAGTAGTAGCGGGGATCCACCACCTCGATCTGCCGGAAGCTGGACACCAGAAACGGAATCATACAGTTTGCGTAGGAGTCCTTGAAGATCAGAAGCTTTCTCTGCGAATCCGAGACTGTCTGTATATCCAGAAGCGGGCTGTTTCCTCCGAGAAAGACGCCGTACTTGTCTCTCTCGTTCAGCTTGTCCGTGTGGTACAGGGACGCCGTTTTTTCCCCGGCCTCCACATCATATACCACAAGGCCCGTGTCCTGGCCATCCTCCGGCAGATATGCATAAATCGTTTCTTTCGCTCTTCTCTCATAGCCGCTCTTTGCAGACAATGTCCCTTGAAAATCATTTGTCACCGCATACGGCTTCAGAGGCGTGATATACGTCTCGTCAAGCTGCATGACGTCTCTGAGGCCTTCAAAGACGTAGGATGCTGCCAGGGATGTCCAGTGGTGATCCGTGTGGTAATAAATCTCCTCATCCTTATGTTCCTGCAGTACTCCAAGCGCGTCGACCCACTGAATACTTTCGGAGAGCTCCTGCTGCACGCCGGCGAACTGTTTCTCCTGGTCCTCCGTAACCGCAAAGGCCGGAAGCTTTTCCTTCCAGACCTGAGCAGCGTTGGGAGCCAGAAGAAAATAGAAGTTTATCCCCTCATTCCTGGCTGCGAAGTTATTGATCTCCTCCAGGTTTTCCGCCACGTTTTTCCCGCTGTCATCGGACAGTTCTTCCATCAGGACCCCGTCTTCTCCCAGAAATACCCCGTTGGATTCCCGCTTTCCCAGAAGCAGCTCCATTCCGGTCTTAATCTCCATCCAGGTGTCGCGTCCCGCGAACTGGTCAGCCTGATACGTCTCATATTTTTCCATATAGCTTCCGTCAGCGATCCCGCTGATCGAAACTGACGGCTTCTGCTCCAGCATCCGGTTCTCTGTCTCAGAGTATTCCCTGTCCTTTTTGATCAGATTGCCCGCTGAGAACCCGAAGACAACTGCCGCGAAGAGAAGCGTTATGATTCTGTATATCATTCTCTTTGCTCTTCTATATTTCTGTTTTCTGCTCATCATATGTTCGCCCTCTGTATCTGTTAAAACCTGAAATACAAAAACGGATTATACGTATCCGTTACCAGGCATGCCACACACAGCAGCAGCATGGCCGTATACGTCACACACTGCACTGCGATCCGGATGGCCTGTCTGTCTCCGCCTATTTTCTGGAAAATTTTGTGCACCCACGGCCCGGAACCTGCCGCCAGGATCAGGAGCATCGCCAGATTGGACATCAGAAGATAAATCCCTTCCGCGTCAGCTGCCGGAACTCCGATTCCCACCATATTTCCCAGGTATGTCAGCGCTCCCGAGAGTGTGGGACTGAAGAACAGCACCCATCCGATCATAACCAGCAGCATTGTACAGACCCGCCGCACCAAAACAGGGATTCGTTCCATAACATCTGCCAGAAGGTATTTCTCCGTCATGAGGATCAGTCCATAGTAAACTCCCCATGCCACAAAATTCCAGCTCGCCCCATGCCAGAGTCCTGTCAGAAGCCACACGGCCATAATGTTGCGAATGTGCTTCGGTTTTGTGGTTCTGTTTCCTCCCAGAGGAATATAGACATAGTCCCGGAACCAGGAACTCAGCGAGATATGCCATCTTCTCCAGAATTCCGTCACACTTCCCGAAATATACGGATAGTCAAAGTTTTTCATAAACTCAAATCCAAACATTCTTCCAAGGCCGATCGCCATGTCTGAGTATCCGCTGAAGTCAAAGTATATCTGGAATGTGTAAGCCAGACATCCCAGCCATGCGCTGAGCGCGGACATCTCTCCCTGCGGCATCGCGGAAACGACGTCAAAAAGTCCTCCGATCATATTTGCCAGAAGAACTTTTTTGCCCAGTCCGCGGATAAAATACACCGTTCCGCTTCCGAATTTTTCCCAGGTAACCGTCCGGCTTTTCAGCTGCCGGTCAATATCCGCGTACTGCACGATCGGACCCGCTATGAGCTGCGGAAACATCGTTACATACAGTCCGAAAGAAATCAGATTTTTCTGCGCGTGTACTTTTCTTCGATACACGTCGATCAGGTAGGACAAAATCTGAAATGTATAAAAGGAGATTCCTACCGGCAGCGCCAGATCCGGCCATGGAATATCGACAGGAAGAAGCGCGTTCAGATTGCCCACGAGAAATCCTGAATACTTGAAAAAGCCCAGAAGCCCTATATTCACCGCAACGGCAAAAATCAACGCTTTTTTGGCCCCCTGGTTTCTCTTTAATTTCAGTTCAATTTCCATACCGCAGATATAATTAAATCCAATGGAAAGAAGCATGAGGAAAAGATACACCGGTTCTCCCCATGCGTAGAAAATCAGGCTTGCCGCCAGCAAAACCGGATTCTTCGCTGCCCGGGGTACGAGAAAATAGAATATCAGCACCAGGGGCAAAAATGTAAAAAGAAATACTAAACTTGAAAATACCATAGCTTCCTCCTATAACGCCGCCATAAATGCCTGTCTTATTTCGTCCGCGTCAGGAGCGACCACCATCAGGAAGAGGTTGCCCTTTTTCAGAAGCACCGCGTCCTTCAGCAGCTTGGTCTGCTCTTCCCCGTATCCCTGGAAGCTCTGAATCTGCGTCTCTATCCGCTCTTCAGCCGCTTCCTGGATCGCCTGCATCTTGCTCTCATCCTCGGTCCGAACGAGAAGAAGCTCCTCCACTGCCATCGTCTCATTCGAATAATAGGAACAGATCTCTTCGTAATCGTTTTTATTCAGCCCGTACAGCTTCTTAAAATCCCGCTCATTGGTCTCCTGCATCGCCTCCGTGTCAGCCACTGCCAGCACTGCGTCCCGAATCTGATCAAACGGGGCAGAGCTTCCTCTGTTCATCACCAGAATCAATACAATATACAGCGCCAGAACGCACAGCAGCAGATATTTCCACCTTTCCAGCTTATATATCTTCTTTTTCATATCTCGGCAACCTCCGCCATCCTATCCACCCAGAGCGGATAAAATGCGGCCGTCAGATGCTCGCCGTCCGGTTCATACAGGTCATCTTCCGCCAGGTCTCCCACTTCCACGCATCCGACGCCTTCCGACTCACAGAGTTCGCGGATCGCCTGATTGTAGTCCTCAATCCTGGACAGCCCCGGATTCTCCTCAAGGGCGCTCTCCTGCACCGGCAGAATCGTATTCAGGAAGATTCTGCTGTTCGGCAGGCCTTCTTTCAGTTTGTCGATTACTTCCGAATACTCTTCCTTAAACAGCTCCGTATCTCCCCCGGTGGCTCCGATATCATTTAACCCGTAACTTAAAAATACTGTCTCCGGATTCAGCTGGATTGCTTCTTCCACATACGGATCTGCCTCTGTCAGTTCAATGCCGATCTGGGCAAGCACTTTTGAACCATCCAGGATCTCATATTCTTCCAGGCCCTGTGTTCTGGAATCTCCCAGGATCACCGCGGTCCTCATCTTTTCGTTCGGCGTGCGGTTCTGCCACTCTTCCGTCGCCATCAGCTCTTCTTTATCCCTTTTTCTGATAAGCTCCTCTACCGCGGTCACATCTCTCTCTTCCATGCTCTGGAGCCGTATCATCCCTTCCTCTGTCTTGGGAAGCTCCTTCCCGCTTCCCGAAACCCCTGCAATAATCAGACATACTGCCGCTCCCGCAGCACATGCAATATACACTCCTGTTCTTTTCTTCTTTTTTTTCTTTCGCATATCTTTTACACTCCCTTTTCCGGTCTTATTCTTTCTCGGCGATTCCATACAGCAGGACTTCCACCATGCCGGCAAGTTTTTCCTCATGCATCCCTGCCCGATATTCTATTTCTTCGCCTCTCTCCAGATATCTTCGATGGTAACCGTTGAACATTTCCTGAAAAATACGAAAATACTCCATCGCCTGCTCCTGTCCGACTCCGTCCCGGAGTTTTGTATGGCTTAATATATTATAAAAGTGGCGTCTGTTAAACGCCTGAAACTTCCCTTCCCTCTCCTTTACCCGGTCTTTCAGATGCGCCGGGCACTGAAACATCACGAAGAAAAAAATATTCTGAAAATCGGGATGTTCTTCAAAAAACATATGTCGCACCCGCATATATTCTTCTATAATCCCCTTTGCATTTTTTTTCTCTCTCATGCCATCTGCCATAAATTCCGCCATCGTATCAAAGCAGATCCCCACGCACTCCAGATAGAGCTCGTCTTTATCTTTAAAATGATAGTACAGCCTCCCTTTGGAAATTGCACCATTTCCACATATATCGTTGACCGAGGCTTCTGTATAACTTTTCCGCGCGAATTCTCTTATGGCGCTTTCCAGGATTTGATTCCTGCTCTGTTCGTTTTTTTCTTCCCGTTTCATCCTTTTCCTCCAAATTCAGACTGACTGGTCTGTAATTCATAAATAAGATACCAATTTTAACCGCATCGGTCAACATTTTTCGCGCTCTCAAATATTACTTTTTTATTAAGGTTACGGGCGGAAAAAGCACAGAAGCGCGGCGTATGTCTTTTTCCATACGCCGCGCTTCTGCTGCTGTTTCTATACGTTATCTTCCGCTTTCGTTCAGAAGCTCCATAAATTCCCCGCCTGTGATCGTTTCCTTCACTTCATGCATAAGATTTATGGACCTCCTATCGTATTCTCAGCGCTGTTTTATGATGTTGTCTGCGCTTCATCCGTTTTTTTCCGCTGTTTGGAGCAGGCATGGCTTTCAGCATCTTCTTAAACTGGAAGGTAAATAATATTGCTGTAAAGGTAACTGCCAGGAAGTCCGCTACCGGCTCTGCCATATAGACGGCCATCGTCTGATCTTCTCTGAAAATCTGGGGCATAATGTAA
Organism: uncultured Lachnospiraceae bacterium; assembly: GCA_930989745.1. Taxonomy (GTDB): domain Bacteria; phylum Bacillota; class Clostridia; order Lachnospirales; family Lachnospiraceae; genus Egerieimonas_A; species Egerieimonas_A faecigallinarum. The sequence goes on from CAKNMY010000007.1 coordinate 8,481, forward strand.
ATCAGCGGGATCAGCAGAATAAATTTTCGCATTACCGCGACGATAATAGACGCTTTGGCATTTCCGAGGGAAGTAAATGTCATCTGGCACGCCACCTGTATTCCGAACAGCAGCAGACAGGCCATATAAACGCGCAGTGCTCTTCCGGTGAAATCCAGTAGTACCTGATCAGAGGTAAACATCGCGGCAAATCCCTTCGGGAAGATCATAACGAATGCCCAGAGAATCGTAGCGTAGCAGATACTTGCTTTCAGCAGCAGTTTGAACGCGCCTTTTACTCTGTCCTTGTTTCCCGCTCCGTAGTTATAGCTGATAATCGGCTGCGCACCCTGACCAAGCCCCTGCAGGGGCAGCATAGCGAACTGCATAACGCTGGTCAGAATCGTCATGGCTCCCACTGCGATATCGCCGCCATATTGCAGAAGTGAGGAGTTAAAGCAGATAGAGATCACGCTCTCACTGGCCTGCATGATAAATGTGGATAAACCGAGCGCCAGGCTGGGCATTACGATCCTGCGTTCCAGCCTCAGGTTTTCAGTCCGAACCTTCAGGTGCGTCTTCTTTCCGAACAGGAACGCCAGTACCCAGATACAGGACATTGCCTGAGAAAGGATCGTTGCCAGAGCAGCGCCTCTTACTCCCATATCAAATCCGAATATAAAGATCGGGTCCAGAATAATATTGGCCACAGCTCCGATCAGTACGGAAAGCATTCCCGTCTTCGCAAATCCCTGTGCCGTGATAAAAGCATTCATTCCAAGCGTAATCTGGACAAAGATCGTACCGATCGCATAGATGTTCATATATGCCACACCATATTCGATCGTATTTTCGCTGGCGCCAAACGCCATCAGGAAATCTCTGTTCCAGATCAGAAGCGCCGCTGTCAGGAGTATTGAAATGATAATCTGTACCACCAGACAGTTTCCAAGCGTCTTTTCCGCTGATTTCTTATCTCCTTTTCCCATAAAAATAGATGCTCTGGGAGCGCCGCCGTATCCCACAAAAGCGGCGAATGCAGTGACGATCATGATCAGCGGCATACATACGCCCACGCCGGTCAGCGCCATGGCGCCGACTTCGGGTATATGGCCAATGTAGATTCGGTCTACAATATTATAAAGCATATTGATAATCTGTGCCAAAACGGTCGGGAGCGCCAGCTTCATCAGAAGCTTTCCAAGCGGTTCGCTCCCTAGAAAATCTCTGTCATCGTTCATGATTTCTTCCTCCTTATCAGCGCCTGACGCGCATTTTCACCAAGTTGACAGTTGATTTGATCAAATCTTCTCTTTTCGTCCTCTGAAATCCCTGCGTAAACTGCGCTTCTGAATTCCTCCCAGAGTGAATCTAAAGACGCGAGAAGCGGGGCAGCCTGTTCCGTCAGATACAGGTGTACCTTCCTTCTGTCTCTGGCATCTGTTTCTCTTCTCAGCCAAGATCTTTTAACACAAAAAATGAGGCCGCTGAAAGCCTCATTCTCTGTCTGCGAAGATTATAGCCCGGAAGACTTCGGGGAAACGCCCGTAAGAAGTGAGCGTTCGAGATTACAGATCATCGGGCACCGTGTCTGAAGACGTCCGTCCCGCACAAATCCTTCCTCACGCCCGGTAAGCGCCTCTGTCAGATAAGCGCGCAGAGTCTCCGCGCGTTTTTTGCATTCTGCGTCGCGCATGGCGTTATGCAGTTCTCTGGGGTCATTGCTCAGATCAAAGTACTGCTCCTCTCCCGTCTGAGAATACCAGATAAATTTGTCACGGCTGGTAACAATGTAGTGATTCGAATCATCTCCGTAAAGATGTTCCCCGTGAAGCCATTCCCGAATGGATTTCTCAGGGTTCGAAACCATGGGCATCATACTTTTTCCGTCAGTTTCCTCCGGTACGGCAGCGTACGCAATATCCAGAAGCGTGGGCATGATATCCCTTAACTCCACAACGCTGTGACAGACCTGTCCCGGCCTTCCGCCGGTCAGCGCCTGCGGTCCGGAAATAATCATGGGGATATGGCAGCTTCCCTCATAAGGGCGGCATTTGCGGAACATATGATGGTCGCAGAGTTCTTCGCCGTGGTCGGAGGTAAAGAGAATCACAGTATTGTCCCTTAATCCCTGATCGGTCAGCGCCTGGAGCAGCCTGCCGATCTGATGATCCAGATGTGTGATGCACGCGTAGTAACCGATCTGCGCCTGCCTTATCATCTCCGGGTCAATCGGGCCTGTGGAAGAATCATAGATTCTTCCCCGACGCTCAAAATCCTGAGGATGTTCCCAGTCTCCGACCGCCGGAGGAGTCAGCTCCCTGTTCTGATACATATCAAAATAGCACTGCGGCGCGTCAAACGGCGGATGAGGCCGTACATAAGACGCCATCAGGAAAAACGGTTTTGACCTGTCTCTCCGACGCAGAAAATCGATCGACCTGGTGGTTACCCAGTTTGTGGGATGAAGGGATTCTTCGTATATCCAGGGACGCGCCACCCAGGAGTTGCACTCCATGCCCGTATCGGTCACATCTGCCTCAATTCCCTTCTCATTCTTCAGCCAGTAAAAATAATCGTCCGCAATGTTCTGCGATTCACAGTAGGGCGTTTCCGGCTGCCGGTAGGCCCCGAGATAGCCGTCATGCAGTTCAATATTGTGAAATCCCATAAGACTGCGCAGCGGATGTACATGCATTTTCCCCACGCACTGGGTGTAATAACCGGCTTTTGCCAGTTCGCCCGCCATGGTATGCGGATACTGAAACGGCACCCTGTCCATGTAGCCGACGCGCCCGTGTTTTTCCTGGGAAAGCCCTGTATGAAGAGCCGCCCTGGCCGGAATACAGCTCGGGCAGGCCGAATACGCACGGTCAAACAGAGTTCCGTTGGCTGCCAAAGCGTCCAAAAACGGCGTCTTTACATCGGGGTGTCCCGCAATGCCAAGGCAGTCGCCCCGCATCTGGTCCGTCATAATCAATACGATATTAGGTTGATTCATAGCACTCTCCATTTCTCCGCCTCTGCTCAGCGGGTATAGTATTATGAACACTATATCACAAAAAGTGTGCAGACGGGAAACTCTGCACACTTTTTAATATCTGTTTTACTTTTATTCCGCGCTCTGTGCCTCTGCCGCTGTCTCAAGACGCATGTCAATGTAGTCCTGAAGTCCCAGAGTCTCAAGATAATCACAATATCCATCCCACTCTTCGTCCACGTCTGCCTGGCCTGCGATCCACTTCGCAACGCACTGCTCCATGTACTCTTTCAGAGCGTTCTGAATCTCTCCCATTTCATCTGCCTGCTCCAGCGGTACCCAGTAAGCCGGAACCTTGCCTGTCAGATGATCTTTGTAGCGCTCATTTACAACTGCTTTTTCATCGAACATCGGCGGGTCCTGAAGCGGCTTAAATCCAACCGGAATGTTTCTCGGCAGAGCCTGCGGGAACAGGTTTGCCCATGCGTAATAATCCTGCTCGTCCTCCGGCAGTGTGCCAACATCGATCTTGCGGTATCCGCCATCTTCCTTGAACAGGGTCTTGCCCAGTACACCGTTCGCGATCTGAATACTGTTCTCTTCCTCGTAAACAGCATTCCACCATTTCATAATGGACGGGATATCTTTTGCGTTATTTGTCACTACAAGCTGTGTTCTCAGGATAGACACACCCTCAGAATCCTGATACCATTTCGGATCATCACAGTTCGGGCTTGAGAGTACAGGAAGCGGCTCCCAGTTCGGTGTCTCTCCTGCGTTGTACGGCATATAGTCCGAGCTTGCGTAGGTCATAACCGCACCGTACAGATCCTTACCGCCTTTCGCTTTCCACTGGCTCTTATCCTGTGTAAACGCTTCGTTGTCAATCAGGCCCTGGCTGTACAGACCATTTAAGTACTTCACGCCTTCCTTAAACTCGTCAGTATTTGCCACAAACTTCAGTTCGCCGTCATCCATCGTCATACCGAACTCATCACAGGATGCGCCGAACCATCCCATCATATAGGTAATATTCATGTTGTCTGGGTCAAAGCCAAGCGGGATTTCATCGTTCGGATCTCCGTTTCCATTTGCGTCCTGCTCTTTAAATGCTTTGAGTACTGCCTCGAACTCCTCGGTCGTTGTCGGCATCTCCATGCCCACATTCTTCAGCCATTCTGTGTTAACAATGATCTGATAGTCTACCAATGGAGCTTCTACGACATACGGAATGGAGTAGATATGTCCGTCCGGAGCCGTCATTGCCTCGCGCACGCCGTCCATCTCCAGAACTTTCTGGATATTCGGAGCATACTCCTCAATATAATCCTCCAGAGGAACGAACAGCTGCTGGTTCATACCGTATTTCAGGATATCCGTATCCTGAATCAGCCAGCCGCCGATGCAGTCCGGATAGCTTCCCGCGCTCAGTGCAAGGGACAGCTTTTCCGTCGCAAGCTCGTTCGGATACTGTTCTGTCGTCATCGTGATGCCTGTCTGCTCATTAATGGCTTCTACCATACGGTATTCTCCTGTGCTGGAGTTATCGTCAACCAAAACGGTAAAGCTCGCTGAACCCTCCGACGTCTCGCCTTCTTCTGATGTACTTTCCGCTGTCTCGCCTTCTGCTGTGCTGCTGCTCTCATCCGATCCGCATCCTGCAAGAAGTCCTGATGCCAGCATTGTGCATGCCAACATTGCCGCTACTTTTCTTCTTTTCATACGCTTCTCCTTTCATATGGAATCCAATCACTGACTTATTCCATTTTCCTCAGACTGCACACTGCATTCTGACGAGGCAACAGGTTTGTTTTCCCTTTTTCCTTCTTCATAATGCTCATATGTATGCATCTTTCTGTCGTTTATTTTATGCAAAATGACGGCAAAACGCAATGATATATCCTATTTTTTACTGACTTATCCTACTTTTTATTTATTTTCAAAATATGACTCCAAGATTGTTCTCGCACAGGAAACCGCGCTTCCGGAATCGTATCCGTTGACAATTCTGACTGCCACTGAGATCTGCGGCTGATCCGCAGGCGCGTAACCGATGAAGAGACCGTGATCCGGCTCTGTCGCCTGCTCCTGGGCGGTTCCCGATTTGCCTGCCACGGAGACTGCAAGTCCGTCAAAGATCCCCGTGCTCTCGGCATATCCCTCCATGCCCTCATGCACGCTGTTCCATGACTCTGAGGAAATCCGGATCTCATCCGCCAGTACAGGCTCCTGTTCTGTATCTGAGATGCGTTCGATCAGCGTCAGCTCATAGCTTCTGCCGCCGTTTGCCAGCGTATTGACATAGCGCGCAAGCTGCACCGTGGCGTAATTATTCGTTCCCTGCCCTATCGCCGATGGGATCGCATACCGGTCCGTGACCTGCGGGCTGCTCTCCGCCAGCTCGATGCCGCTCTTCTCATCCAGATGGAACATATTCGCGTACTTTTGTATCACTTCGAGCGCCTGGCTGTCCGAAAATTCCTCATTTTCCTCCGCCCCAAGGCGATACGATACCTCGCAGAGATAATCGTTGCAGGAATGTACAAGCGCGTTCGCAGCGCCTGACACCAGCCCGTGTCCCGCGCGATTCCAGCACTGCAGAGCCGGCGCTACCCTGTCAAACACGCCGTCGCACATCACTTCGGTGCCCGCAGAAATCACGCCTTCCTCCAGCCCCGCAATAATCGTGACAGGTTTGAACGTGGAACCCGGTGCGGAGAGCTGCTGGGTGGCGCGGTTATACATCGGAAGCGAATCGTCGTTGTACAGTTTGTAGTAATATTCCACATCCATCTGATTTGCCAGCCGGTTATTGTCATAGCCCGGATAGCTCACACAGGCGAGTACTTTCCCGGTCTCCGCTTCCGTCACCACCGCTGAGCCTGAACACGGTTCCAGCGCCAGCATGGCAGGCGTAATCTCCCGCCCCATAATTTTCTGCACCATCAGATCGTAAGGCGTAAGCGTTCCCGCGTTCAGCTGCGCCCATGCTCCGTCCTCTTTGTTCAGAATTCCCTGTTCATAAAGAAGGCTGCATACCTCCGCCGGAGAAATGCGGTCATTGCGAACCATCTGCTCGCAGATCAGGGGCTGCAGCTCTTCATTTTCGGAAAGCTGCTCCATGATATACGATTTTAAAATCTCATACGCCTCATCGCCGGTCAGGTAGCCGCTGCCGGAATCCAGTATCCCGTCCGTCACCCAGCCGTTTTCCGCCGCAGTCTTCAGATATTCTTTCAGCGTGAGCGTCCCTTCCGCCCACTGTTCCTGAAGCTCTCCCTCCGCTTTTTCCTCATCCACGATTCCCAATTCTCCGGCAACAAACGCTTCATACGCCTGCAGCTCTTCACTCTGCTCTGCGTGCGGCACAGCCCCGTCTGACAGATCCGCCTCTATCGCTGCCAGAACCAGCGCCCTCTCCGCCTGATACCTTCCCAGAATCTCCTGTTCCAGCACAGACGCCCCGGCTGCGCCGAACCGTTCCGTATCGATCACATGGTTCGTAAACAGCGCGCTGTACACGTCATAAATCGGCGTCCGTATTTCGGTCGACTCCGCAATCGCTGTCCTGTCAAACGATTTTTCATTAATCAGATGCAGACAGAGCACTTCCGCGATCTTCGCCTCCAGCGCGTCGTATACGCTCTGCTGCAGCTTGGCGTCAATACTCAGCGTCACATCCTGCCCCGGCTGCGGCTCTTCTGTCATCCCCAGATCCTGTACCACGCGCCCGGTGTTGTCCACACAGACCTTCCGCTCCCCGTCCTTTCCCTGCAGGAAAGAGTCGAGATACTCCTCCAGCGCGGACTTTCCGACAACAGAGTTGATCGTGAGTTCTTCCTCCTTTCGTTCCTCCAGCTCCTCCTGCGAGATCGTCCCCACATAGCCGAGCAGAGACGCGAACGCTTCCCCCTGCGGATACACCCTGATGCTGTCCTCGGAAATCTCTGCCCCTGTCAGTCGGTATTGGTTTTCCAGGACCGCCGCCCTCGTCTCATCGGATATATCGCGCGCCGCTGTTACCGCCAGATATTTCTGATAGGACGTGAGTGTCAGGGCGTAGCGCAGGCTCAGAATATTCAGCTCTTCCTTTCTGGAAAGCTCCTCCATCGCAGGCATGCCATGCTGCGCGAGTTCCTCCGCGGTATACGGCTTTCCTGCGCTTTCAAAGAGCCCATAGCGCTCCTCGAGATAGGAAATCACCTCCCCGGCGGATGCGTTTCTCTCCTCCTGCGTGAGATCCGATCTGCTGCTCTTTCCGTAAATATCAGCCAGAAACCGTTCCAGCGAGCTGTCCTGCACGGTAAACTGCCAGTTATCCCCCTCATCCAGTCTGATCTCCAGATGGTTTTCCACCGAATCCCCATGCTCCTCAATCAGAAAAGCGAGCTGATACAGCGTCCCGTTCAGCGCGAGCTGCCGTTCCCTTGTCGTGTCATACTCCTGCACATCCTCAAACGTCACGGAGTACGTCATCTTATTCTCAGCCAGCACAACGCCGTTTCGGTCGCGGATCATCCCTCTCGTTCCCTTCACTGCGATCTCCTTCGTGCTCTTTATCATAAAGTTCTGCTGATACTCGCTGCCCCGGATGATCTGAAGCTCAAACAGCCGTGCCGCCAGCACCAGAAACATTCCGCCGAACAGCAGCGCCACTACGGTCCCCCTCGATATCTTCCACTTCTTCATCTGTATCTTCCCTTCCAAATCTTACATCTGTAGTTTTATTTATCTTACACTTGTAGGATTTAAAAGTCAAGCCCCATTTTCCTTTACTGCTGCCCGCTTCCGGGTGTATAATCACGTTATAAAGGAGGCGAGCTGTAATGGAAGAGACAAGAAAACGGACGACACCCTTCTCCACCAGCCCCGAGTATAATCGGAGCGCCTGCAAAGGCTGTGTATGCTCCACCTGTTATGAGCAGGAATTCTGTGACCGCTGCAGCCAGTGCGAGAATCTCTCCCTGAAGAAGGAGAGCTGCTTTTCCTATGAAGGGGCGTATAATTATTAAGGTACTCCCGCAGAAAAGGAGGAGCGCCGCATCATAGTATGTGCTGCGCGCTCCTCCTTTTTGGTGTCATTTTACTTCTATTGCCTTGTGGGGGCACATTTCCTGACAGCAGAAGCAGCGGATACATTTGCGGTAATTATACACCGGAATGTTCTCTCTGCCGTTTTTAAAAGTAACAGCCTTCCCCTCGACCGGGCAGCTCTCGACGCAGATTCCGCATCTTCGGCATTTCTCCTCCACAATGTACGGCTTCTTCTGAAAAATCTTCAGCGCCTTTAAGGCATTCCAGATATTCTTTCCATACTTCTCTCTGTCCACACGGTAGCCGGGATTGCCCCAGCGGCTCACCGCCTCTTCCATGGAAACCTCCCCGTCCGGCGTGAAGACTTCGATCTCCTCTGTCTTCCACGTTCCCAGTCCATACTGCATCCCATGCACATTTGTCGGGACCATCTGAGGGTCCAGATCAACAAGGCGGCAGAACACCGCATCCAGCGCTATGGGATCCGCTGAGAGCAGCATCACTCCCATTTTGACCGGATCTCCCGATGTGGGGCCGTTACCCTCCATCGCGACAATGCCGTCCATGAGATACAGACGCGGTTTCAGCAGCTGATTGAGATCGATCAGCATCCGGGCAAAGCTCTCTGCGTTGGGATACAGCGTATGCCCTTTCGCCTTCTGCAGTCCGCAGACACAGCCGTACATATTTTTAACCGCTCCTGTGACGCGTTCGAGAGCATGCGTTTTCATCTTGCAGACATTGATGATTGCGTCCGCGTCCAGCGCGTCCTGCGCAATCACAAACTGCTTTGCCTGATGGCCCTGAGGATAATCCACCTTTACCGGATGCGAGAAGTCGGTGACCGGTATCCCGTACTTCTCCATCTGCCGCTCCATCCCCGTACCCGCCATGGTTCTGGATGCAGTCCCGATGCCGCAGGAATCACCGCAGATGATATTCTCATATCCCTCCTCCCGCAGAATACGGGCGAGCGCTCCCATAACCGCCGGATGAGTGATGACTGCCCGGTCCACCTCAGCTTTCCGCACAAGATTGGGCTTTAACAGGATTTTCTCCCGCTTTTCGATCAGTCCTTCCAAGCCTCCCAGCAGCCGGATGCCGACCTGAAGCTGCCGGTAAATCTCCTCCTCATCGTAATCCCGGCAGGGCATCAGTATCACTCTGCTCTTATTGAATCTCTCCATCTCTCTTTACCATTCCTTTTTGATGTCTTCCCGGGAAATTCCGTAGGCGCGGCAGAATTCATCCAGCGCGCTGTCTGACGCGATCATCGCGACCTCCTCAAACTTTCCCGTACTCCTGCTGCGGAATCCCGCCACCCTTTCCCCTGTGCAGATGCTCGCCCGGATGACGGGCTGATATTCCCTCAGGTCAAACGCGGGCATGCTTTTCTTTTCCTTTTTCCTGAATAGTGACATACGCAATTCCTCCTGTGTATTCTATTATACTGTGCCTGTTTGCTTTTCTCAACGATTTCTTCTGTTTTCCCTTTACCTGCCCCGTTTTCTGTCGTATAATGGGGCAAATACCAAAAAGAAAAAGGTGAGGTACTATGGAAAATGAAATACCCTGGCTGAATTCCGTCAGCCCTGAACAGTTTATCCAAAACACAAAAAAGTTCAATGACCTTATGATGATGTACCGCTGTACTGTCCGGGAAGTCCGTACCAAACTGGAAGTTCTGGATGATGAATTCTCCGCAACCTATAAGAGGAATCCCATCTCCTCGATTAAGTCAAGGATCAAGTCTCCGGTCAGCATCTATAATAAGCTGCAGAAGCTGGGCTATGAATTTAATGAAGAAAACATCCGTACCCAGCTTCACGATGTCGCCGGTATCCGGGTTATCTGTTCGTTTATCAACGACATCTATTCTATTGCAGATCTGCTTGCCGCCCAGGACGATATCACTGTGGTCGAGATTCGCGATTATATTAAGAACCCGAAACCGAACGGCTACCGCAGCTACCACATGATCGTCGATATTCCGGTCTTCTTCTCCAGCGGCAAGACCATGATGCGCGCGGAGATCCAGATCCGCACGATCGGAATGGACTTCTGGGCAAGCCTGGAGCATCAGCTCCGCTACAAGCAGGGTATCGAGAATCTGGAAAATTATGATGAGATCAGCAGCGAACTTCTCGAATGTGCGCAGACCGTCATCAACACGGATAATCATATGCAGCGGATCAAAGATATGATCGGAACTTTCAGCGATATCTGAAAACTGCAGCAGGAAGCCCCCGGGGCGAGCTCAGCGGCTCAGCCCCGGGGGCTTCTCTGTACTGTATCTTACTGAATATGGCTGTGCAGCTCCTGTAAGGATACAACTTCCTTGCTTTCCTGCTTCTGAACTGTCAGAATACCGTTCGCGCTTGCCAGTGCGCCCGCCATTGTGGTGATGTACGGCACGCGGCTCTTAATGCATGCCTTTCTCACATAACTGTCGTCCGGACCGTCCTCATCTCCCTTCGGCGTGTTGACTACCAGATCCACCTTGCCGTTGGTGATAATGTCATAGATATTCGGGCGTCCCTCTGACATCTTGCAGATGTATTCCGCCGGAATTCCCACACTCTCAATCATTTCCTTGGTATGGCCCGTAGCAATAATCTTAAATCCGGCCTGGTCAAACATCTTCGCCACCTCGATCAGGTCTCCCTTATCGCGGTCGCCGACGCTGATCAGCACAGTGCCGGACAGCGGCAGTTTGCTCTTTGTCGCCTCCTGCGCCTTGAAATATGCCTCTCCCGCAGTCTTCGCAAGTCCGAGCACCTCACCGGTGGAACGCATCTCCGGTCCCAGGATCGGGTCAACTTCCGGGAACATATTGAATGGGAAGACTGCTTCCTTAACTCCGTAGTGCGGGATCTTTCTCTCCTTTAATCCCTCCAGCGGAGACGGCTCTCCTGTAAACTCAGAGGTAATGATCTGTGTTGCAAGCGGCACCATGGAAATGTTGCAGACCTTGGATACCAGCGGCACGGTTCTGGACGCTCTCGGATTCGCCTCCAGCACATAGACCTTTCCGTTCTCGATCGCGTACTGCATGTTCATCAGTCCGCGCACATGCATCTCCTCCGCAATCTTCTTCGTGTATTCCTTGATGGTCTTCAGATTTTCCTCAGAAATATTCAGGGACGGAATAATGCATGCGGAGTCTCCGGAATGCACTCCCGCGAGCTCAATGTGCTCCATAACTGCCGGAACATACGCGTGGTTTCCGTCGCTGATCGCGTCAGCCTCGCACTCCATCGCGTGCTTTAAGAACCGGTCAATCAGAATCGGGCGGTCCGGTGTCACGCCTTCGGCTGCTTCCATATAAATCTTCAGATTCTCCGGATCATATACGACTTCCATGCCGCGTCCGCCAAGCACATAGGAAGGACGCACCATAACCGGATAGCCAATCTTCTCAGCGATCGCAAGCGCCTCGTCCACGTTGACAGCCATGCCTGCCTCCGGCATCGGAATGCCCAGCTTATCCATCATCGCGCGGAACAGATCACGGTCCTCCGCCATATCGATAACGGCCGGGGAGGTTCCGAGAATCTTCACACCGTACTTCTCAAGCTCTGCGGCGAGATTCAGCGGAGTCTGTCCTCCGAACTGCGCGATCACGCCCAGCGGCTGTTCCTTCTTGTAGATTGCCAGAACGTCTTCCAGTGTCAGCGGCTCGAAGTACAGCTTGTCAGAGGTATCGTAGTCTGTGGATACGGTCTCCGGATTACAGTTTACGATGATTGTCTCAAATCCCGCCTTCTTGAGCGCCAGAGCCGCATGCACGCAGCAGTAGTCAAACTCGATGCCCTGTCCGATGCGGTTCGGTCCGCCGCCCAGGATCATGATCTTATTCTTATTCGGGCTTACCGGGCTCTCATCTTTTACATGGTAGGTGGAGTAATAGTAAGCGCTGTCCTCCGTTCCGCTTACATGTACGCCTTCCCACGCTTCCTCAACGCCCTCGGCGATTCTCGCGTTTCGAATATCTTCTTCCGGTACAGAGAGGATCTGGCTTAAGTATTTATCTGAGAATCCGTCCAGCTTGGCTGTCTTTAATACGCCAGGCGGCGGCACCTCTCCCTTATACTCCAGGAGCAGCTCTTCCTCTTCCACCAGCTCCTTCATCTGTTCGATGAAGTAGTGCTTGATCTTGGTGAGATTATACAGCTCATCAATCGTAGCTCCCTTTCTCAGCGCCTCATACATGATGAACTGGCGCTCGCTTGTGGGAACAACAAGCATATTTAAAAGTTCTTCCTTCGTCTTGTCATGGAAATCCTTCGCCCATCCCAGGCCGTACCGTCCGGTCTCCAGGCTTCGGATCGCCTTCTGGAAAGCTTCCTTATAGGTCTTTCCGATACTCATAACCTCGCCCACAGCGCGCATCTGTGTTCCCAGCTTATCTTCCACGCCCTTGAACTTCTCGAATGCCCAGCGCGCAAACTTAATTACAACGTAATCGCCGTCCGGAACGTACTTATCCAGTGTTCCGTACTTTCCGCATGGAATATCATCCAGATTCAGGCCGGATGCCAGCATCGCGGAAACGAGAGCGATCGGGAAACCGGTCGCCTTTGACGCCAGCGCGGATGAGCGGGAAGTTCTCGGATTAATCTCGATGACAATGATTCTTCCGCTTACCGGATCATGGGCAAACTGCACGTTTGTACCGCCGATCACCTGCACTTCTTCCACAATTTTATACGCCTGTCTCTGCAGCTCCTCCTGCACATCCTCGGAAATCGTCAGCATCGGAGCGGAACAGAAGGAGTCTCCTGTGTGAACGCCCAGCGGGTCGATATTTTCGATAAAGCATACGGTAATCATATTATTTTTGGAGTCGCGGACAACTTCCAGCTCGAGCTCTTCCCAGCCGAGAATGGACTCCTCCACCAGCACCTGGCCCACAAGGCTTGCCTGAAGGCCTCTCGCGCATACGGTCTTTAACTCCTCCACATTATATACCAGTCCGCCGCCTGCGCCGCCCATGGTATATGCCGGACGCAGCACCACCGGATAGCCCAGCTTATCGGCAATCGCGAGCGCCTCGTCCACGGAGTACGCGACTTCGCTCCTTGCCATCTCGATACCGAGACGGTTCATTGTCTTCTTAAACTCAATGCGGTCCTCGCCTCTCTGGATCGCGTCTACCTGAACGCCGATCACCTTCACATCATACTTTTCCAGAATACCTGCCTCAGAAAGCTCCGAACACAGATTCAGTCCGGACTGTCCTCCCAGATTCGGCAGAATCGCGTCGGGGCGTTCCTTTGCGATAATCTGCTCCAGACGCTCCACATTCAGCGGCTCGATGTAGGTTACATCCGCGATTCCCGGGTCCGTCATAATGGTCGCCGGATTGGAGTTCACCAGAACAATCTGATAGCCAAGCTTGCGCAGCGCCTTGCACGCCTGCGTTCCGGAATAATCAAACTCGCACGCCTGACCAATGATGATAGGACCGGAACCAATAATCAATACTTTATGAATATCATTTCTCTTACCCATAGCTCCTCCTGAATTCTTCATTTTTCCTTCTTACTCAACTATAGAGTATATCATAACTCTCTTTATACGACAACAATTTACAGGTTATTTTTCCCGGCTTCGAGGCGTGAAGATCACATACTCCTGCTTGTAATTTCCCCAGAGCGTGCATGGTGTCCGGGTAAAATACACGGTGCAGAACAGCATCTCCCTGTCATTCAGCCGCGCCGCGATATCGATCAGCTCATCGCTCAGCGGATAGATCAGATCCCGGGAATCACTGTCCATCCCGCGCACATACGCCTGCTGCTCCCCGTCAAGCACTGAAAGCACCCGCTGCTTCGCGTCATCGTCCAGAAAATGGTAGTAAAAATCTACAAACGCGCCGTCCGCGCCGTTTTCGTCTCTCAGCCTGCGCATATATGCCGCTGCCTCACGCTCGCCCATATGGGTGATCCTGGAGTCATACTGCGCAAACCCGTCCGTCACGCGCTCCACGTACAGTCCGCCCAGCTTCTTTAACTCTTCCGGCGTCATTTCGCCACCTCCCGTCATTATTTCTCACTGCAGACCTGGAAGATATAGAACTTCAGATAGTACGACTCGTCCGCCGCCCAGAGGATCGGGTGATCCGGCGCCTGGGTTCTGTATTCCACCTGGCGCAGACGCTTATGCACATTGTGGGCCGCCTGGCCGATCGTCTGCGTAAACAGTTCATACGTCATAAAGTGCGAGCAGGAGCAGGTGGCAAGATAACCGCCGTCCTTTAACAGCTTCATTGCGCGCAGATTGATCTCCCGGTATCCTTTCACCGCGTTCTTGACAGAGCTCCTCGACTTTGTGAACGCCGGCGGGTCCAGAATGATCACATCGAACTTCTCCCCCTTCTTCTCAAGCTCGGGAAGCAGTTCAAACACATCGGCGCATAAAAACTTCACGCGGTCGGAGAGATTGTTCAGCTTCGCGTTCTCCTCCGCCTGGCGCACGCCCAGCTGCGACGCGTCCACGCCCAGGACGCTCTCGGCGCCCGCCACGCCTGCGTTCAGCGCAAAAGAGCCGGTATGTGTAAAGCAGTCCAGCACCTTCGCTCCCCGGCAGAGTTTCTGAATCGCCCTGCGGTTATATTTCTGATCCAGGAAGAATCCCGTCTTCTGTCCGTCCTCAACATCCACCTGGTATTTTACACCGTTTTCCTCGATCTCCACGAGCGTGTCAAAGGGTTCTCCGATAAATCCCTTTACGCGTTCCATGCCCTCCTGGCTTCTGACCTTTGCGTCGCTGCGCTCATACACGCCGCGAATTTTAATCCCGTCCTCGGCAAGCACCTGCCGGATCATATTTACAAGCTTCTCCTTAAAGCGGTCAATGCCCAGCGCGAGCGACTGCACGACCAGCACATCCGAAAACTTGTCCACCACGAATCCGGGCAGGAAATCGGCTTCCCCGAAAATCAGCCGGCAGCTTCCCGTGTCCGTGACTTTCTTTCTGTATTCCCAGGCATCCCGCACCCGCATCATCAAAAACGCGTCATCGATCTCCTGATCACAGTTTCTCGTCATCATGCGGATCCGGATCTTCGACTTTCGGTTAATAAATCCGCGTCCCATCGGATAGCCGTCGAAATCACGCACCAGCACGATGTCTCCGTCCTCAAAGCTTCCAAGAACGCTCGCGATCTCGTTGTCAAAAATCCATGCGCCGCCCGCCTTCAGCGTGCGTCCCTCTCCCTTTTTTAATGTGGCAACCGCCATGCTCATCTCTTTGTTCCTCCTGCTTTTTTCTCTTTATCCTCCGGCATAAACTTCAGTTCACGCCGCATCATCTCACTGTCTATCGTTCCGAATACCGGGTCATTTTCCAGCTCCGCCGCCAGACAGATCTCCTTCCCGGCAAACGGCTGGAAAAACCGGGCCGCCGCCGCGTGAAGCCCCAGTCTGCTTCCCGTATCGGCTCCCCTTCCGTACAGGACATCCCCAAGGAGCGGATGCCCCAGAGCTGCCAGATGTACACGGATCTGATGCGTCCGCCCCGTCATTAATCTGCAGCATACGAGCGCGTGATCCTTCCTCTGGGAAATCACCCTGTAATATGTCACCGCAGTCTTTCCGTCACTGCTCACCTTCATCCGGTTCAGCTCGCCCTGAGCGGGTGCAAGGGGCAGCCTGACGCACCCCCGCGGTTCCTCGAAAACACCCTCTGCCGCCGCCAGATACAGCTTACAGAACGCTCTCTCTTCTCTTTGGGCAGAAAGGCGGGCGGCAGCCACATGGTTTTTGGCAAACACCACAATCCCGGAGGTATCGCGGTCAAGCCTTCCCACCTCCCGTATGGGCGCAGTGCTTCCCTTTTCCGCCAGATACGCTGCCGCCTGATTTGCCAGCGTATCCAGATAGTGTCCGTGCGCGGGATGACATGCTGTTCCCGGCGGTTTGCAGACTGCCAGCACATCCTCATCTTCATATAGAATTTGAAGCCTGTCACCGGAAGCCGCCACTGTCTTCGACACCGCTGTCTCTGAAACTGCGACTTCCACCCGGTCTCCCGCCGCTGCCGGATATGTCACCCGGCGGCGCGTTCCGTTGACGGTTATTCCGCCTTCTGTGAACTTCGCCCGGCTGATCTGCGCACGCGTAAGCCCCAGCCGTTCCCGCAGCAGAACTTCCAGCTTCCTTCCCGCGTCATCTGGCTCCACGGTAAATCCGATGATTCTGTTCATCGCGCGGCCTCCCGGTTTCCTCTCATATACCTGCGCAGCACAAACCAGAACCAGGCAGTCACAATGGTTCCCTTCGCGATACTGGAAATACTGATGCTCCACCAGATTCCGTTCAGTCCCAGAGCAGTCGCGGAAAACAGAATTGCCATGGGAATGCGCGCCGCATTTCCCAGTACCCCTGTCACAGCCGGAGACATAGGCTTTCCGAGTCCCTGGAACGCCCCCGCAGAGGTGCTCTCCAGACACATGAACAGCTGTGAGAGTCCCAGGATCCGCAGATAGTCGACTCCCATCGGAAGGATGTCTGTCTCGGAAATAAAGATTCTGAAGAAGAATTCCGGAAACGCGATGAGCAGCGTGCTCGTAAAAATTCCCCATGCTGTCATCAGTCCCAGCGCGGTAAAGTATCCTCTGCGTATCCGCTCCCGTTTCCCTGCTCCGTGGTTCTGCGCCACAAAGGCGTTGACAGCTGTGGCAAAGCCGTCCGCCATCATCCAGGAGATGGATTCGATCTGGCTGCCGACCTTCTGTACTGCGACCGCCGCGTCTCCCCATCCGGCTACCAGCCGGGCTATGATCATGGAAAGGCTGGAAAAGATCGTGTTCTGCACTGCGACCGGAAGTCCGATGCGCACCACATCAAGAACATCCTGTCTGCTGCTCTTTCTGCGAAGCCCGAGTCCTGAAAAGATCAGCGCAGTTCTTCCGGCATTTCTCAGGAACATTGCGAACACAATTCCCTGCGCCAGCACTGTCGCCAGGGCCGCTCCCGCAACGCCGAGCTCCGGGATCGGGCCCACCCCAAAGATAAATACAGGGTCGAGTACGATATTCGCGCCCAGTCCGATCAGTGTAGAGCGGAACGTGACGAGGCTCATCCCCAGCGCCGTAAAAATACCGGTAAAAATCTGGTTCATAAAAGAAAATATCATGCCCAGGCCGACGATCACGAGATACGCTCTGGCATCCTGCACCACGCTCTCCTGGTTCAGCTTAAAAAAGCCGATCAGCGGACGATTTCCCGCCACATACACCAGCGTCACCAGCAAAAACAATACCGTGCCGATCTGAAATGCCGCCCTTGCGTAATCTCTTGCCTTCTCCTCATCCCCCGCTCCCAAAGCGTGCGCTGCTTTCACCTGCGCTCCCATCCTTGGGATTGTCGCAAATCCGTTCGCCATCCACAGATACATGCCGGCGGCTCCCACCGCAGCCACGGCATTGCTGCTGACTCTTCCGATCCAGATCATGTCCGTAAGGTTGTATGCCATCTGAATGAGAGAGGTCCCCATAATCGGAAAAGCGAGCTTTGCGAGCCCTTTCAGGATCGGGCCTTCTGTGAGATTAACTTTCCTGTCCATTGCCCTCACCCTTCTGTCCGGCATGCATCGCCTCATGCTCCCTTTTAATCTCTCTGTACAGCTCCAGGAACGTCCAGTTTACATTCTGCTCTGTGAGTACTGCCTTGTAATCCATCCGTCCAAGCCCGGCTCTCCGCATCCGCGAAAACAGCTCGCTCATCCGCTGTCCCGTAAAATTCTTCATAACCATGATCTCCCGGTCCATCTCCTCCGCGCCGTCAGCCGCGGCGCCGGGCTGCTCCGTGAATCCCTCAACTCCCGCCAGGAAGCCGACTTTCTGCTGTACCTGCTCCTGCGTTATCATCTTTATGCGCACGCCCATCTGAACCAAAATGCCTTTCAGCTTCGCTGATTCTTTTTTGTTTTCCGGTGTGTAATAAAGTACCATCTCTCCTGCTACCATATCTGTTCTCCTAACTTTCTCTTTATCCTTTGCCGCAAATTCTTATTGCCGCATCATCCCCGCATCCGCCTGCGGATTTCCCTGTAATTCGGGCAGTAACTCTCCACAAGCGCCCAGAATCTCTCATTGTGTCCTGCCTCGCGAAGATGCATCAGCTCATGCACAATCACGTATTCCAGACATTCGGCCGGAAGAGCCGCAAGCTGTGATGCCAGGCGTATTCGCCTGGTTCTGACCGTACAGCTTCCCCAGCGTGTCTTCATATTCCTGATCTTCCACTCCGCGGCCGCAAGCCCTGTAATGCGTTCCCATTTCTGCGTGTACCGGGGCAGTACGCGCCTCAGCTCCTCTGTGTACCAGGCGTCCTCCAGTTCCTTCCGGCGCTCCTGTCCGTAAACGTAAAAAATCACCGTACTGCCGTCCGTCTCAATCCGCTCCTTTTCCCCGCATCCGGGCGCCTGATACCGGATGGGATACTCCTTTCCCCAAAGCAAGACGGTTTCTCTGCCTGCCGTCTCCCGGACTCTCTGCGTCTGTCCGCGGTGCCTCAGAACCCACTCCATCCGGCTTTCCACAAACCGCCTGATCTCCGAATCCGGAAGCTGCATTGGAGCGGAGATCAGAAGCGTCCCGTCGTCGGGGCGGATCCTGAGATACATATTTCGGATCGGCTTTCTCGTGACCTGCGCCTGCATGCCGCAGATCTGTACGTTCTTTACCGTTAGCCTGCGTCCGCCCATCTCACTGCTCCGCCCTGTAAATATCATAATTAATTCTGCTGTAAAACAGCCGTTCAATCTCTCCGTAATTCCGGATCTTCTGCCCCAGAATCCACATCAGCTTCGCAAGGGACGCCTCCAGCGTCATATCATATGTCTCGAGGAATGCCATAGTCTCCTTTGCCTGCTGTCCCACCACATACGTATCCATCTGGCTGCCCTCATACGTCACCTGTGTCGCCATGACAAGGATCTTCGCGTAAGACGGGTATTTCTCCAGCTCCCTTGCGAACACTTCCAGCAGCCGGTCCGGCAGGCCGCCTACACCGAAGCTCTCGACAATCACACAGTCATACTTCTCCAGGATATAGGGAATCAGCTCCTCGTTCATCCCCGGCGTCAGCTTCAGAAGAAATACCCTCGTATTCAGCTTCTCATAAAAGCGCACATCGCCTGCATGTTCCTTCTCCTCAAAATAGTAGATCACCGCGTCATTCTGCACTTTCCCGAGCACCGGAAAATTAATGCTGGAAAAGGCGTTATAGCTGAATGTCGATGTCTTCTTGGCTCTGGTTCCCGCTATGATGTTTCCGTCAAATACCACCATTACCCCGCGGCTTTTTTCATCCAGCGCGCACAGAATACTGTCGTGAAGATTCTTTCTGGCGTCTGTGATCTCAGATAAGATCGACTTCTGCGCTCCGGTCAGCACGATGGGCTTTTGTGACTCCTGAATCATATAGGAGAGCGCAGCCGCAGTGTATGCCAGCGTATCCGTGCCGTGGCAGATCAGAAACGCGTCGTATTCCTCATACGCTTCCCGGATCGTTCTTACCAGAAGCTGCCAGTATTCCGGACGCATGTTGGTACTGTCAATACTGCATACCTCCCTGGGATGCAGCTCGCACTTTCCCTCAAATTCCTTCACATACTGCAGAAAATCTTCCGACGACAGCACCGGAGCCAGACCGCCTCCGCTCTCCCCGGACGCGATCGTTCCGCCTGTGGTTAAAAGCAAAATTTTCTTCATACTCTTGTTCCCTCACTTTTCCTAATATTCCCCGGTGAACTTTCCTGTATTGAAAAAATACGGAGCTGTCCGTGACACCCCCGTACTTTCTGTGAACCTTTACGCTTCCGCCCCTGTCTTTTCCATCCGCGGCCTCTTAGATGCACCGCTTTAAGATCCCGACTCCAATGGGTCCCGGACCTGTATGGACGCCGATGGTGGCTCCGATCTGGAAACAGTCCATCTTCTCTTTTGTGATGCCGAACTCCGCAAACTCACGCAGCACCATGCCGCAGAACTCCTCAAATTCCTCAAGATCGAGTCCGCAGCCTGCGGCAAAGCGGTATTCCTTCAGGTCTATCCCGTGCTTTCTGATATAATCCTTTGCGTTCTCAATTGCCTTTACCAGTGACTTTTTCCGGCCTCTGCTGATGCCGTCCGCTACCAGTTCTCCGTGCTCATAGCCGATCAGCGGCTTAACCTTCAGCATGCTCCCGGCGATTGCCGCTGCCTTGCCGATCCTGCCGCCGTTTCTCAGGTATTCCAGGTCGTTTGCCGTGAAAAATATCCTCCCGCTGTCCCGTATCGAGAGCAGCGCTTCCTCGGCCTCTTTCAGAGTTCTTCCGGCATCGCGAAGCTCCACTGCCTCCTTTACCAGCAGTCCCTGCAGCCCTGTCGCCTCCCTGGAATCCATGACCGTGATCTCCGCTTCCGGATACATCTCGCAGATTTCCTGAGCAGCTGTCCGCGCGGACTGCATGGAACCGCTGAAGCTGGCATTCAGGCAGATACAAAGTACCGGGATCTTCTCCTTCGCATATGGAAGAAATCTCTCTGCATAATCACTGATGGACGGCATGGAAGTCTTGGGAAAGATTCCTTTTTTCTCCGCCATCTGCTGATAAAACTCCCTTACAGGAATATCTGTCCGTTCTCTCAGATAATTCTCTCCGTCAAAAGAAATATAGAACGGGACAATGGAAATCCCGGACTGTACAATATAGCTGTCCGGCAGATCACAGGAACTGTCGCTGACTATATGAAACTTCATACCCTTTTCCTATCCTCTCTGAGCGTGTCCCTGCCGGGATCACGCGCCCATATTCGTATTGCGTTTCCCAGCTCTTCGATCCCGCCGGGATGCGATTAGGACAAGTGTAACATTTTCACATGTGCTTGTAAAGGTTCTTACGGCGGTGATTATACTTTTTTCCGCTCCTCCTCCTCGCATCGCTCCACCTCTTCCAGCAGAAGCTCCAGCTTTCTCTTCAGATTTCTGTCCGGCTTCTGACCGAGCGCCTGACGGCAGATGGTCTTTGCTTTTCTGTAGTCAGTCTTTACCGCCTTTCCCCCGGCATAACACAGCGCCAGATGGTACAGGCCGCCCTCATCCTTCTCATTCGCGGCCATACGATAGAGCTCATACGCCTGTTCCCGATCCCGCTCCACGCCTCTGCCTGTCTCATAACAAACGCCAAGCCGGTCAATCGCCTTGGGGAATCTCTGCTCGGCTGCCTTTTTGTACCAGTATATCATTCTTCTCTCATCTCGGGGGACTCCGATGCCCCTGTCATAGCAGTATCCAATACGGTACTGCCCCTGCGGATCGCCTCCGTATGCGGCGATCTGATAGTACCCGGCTGCTTCTGAAGGATTCTTCTCCACTCCGTCGCCCTCCTCATAGCACTTTCCGGTGTAAAGGCACGCCAGCGGATTCCCCTGTCCGGCGGCCCGCTGCATCCACTCGAATGCTTTCTTCTTGTCCGCGTCAATGCCCTTTCCTTCATGATAGCAGAATGCCAGAAGCACCTGCGCGCGCAGATATCCGTTATCTGCTGCCTGCCGGAACTGCTCCACTGCCTTCTTCCCGTCTTCCCGCACACCGATGCCGTTCTGCAGGCAATAGCCGTAATTGCAGACTGCCGGGGTATATCCCTGCTCCGCCGCCTGCCGATAGAGCCAGGCAGCTGTCTTCTCATCCTTGTCCGTCCCAACGCCATTTTCCAGGCACCATCCAAGATTATTGATGCCCCAGAGGTCGCCCATATATGCTGCCCTTCGAAAGCATTCGTATATTCTGTTCCTGTCCGCATCATCTCTGCCTGCCCAGTAGTAGCCCAGCTGGCTCCACTGTACCGCGCTCATCTCTTTCTCCGCAATGGGCTCCATCCGCCCCCCGCACTCCGGACATCGTTGCATCTGCGCTTCTGTCTCCGCCACATAGCCGCATTTGCCGTCTCTGCATGCATATATCATTCTATTCACCCTCCCTGCCGGAAGTCTTTTTTATACCTGAATCTGCAGCGCGGAAAATAAAAGATTCCCTGTCATAATAAAATCTCCGGGCATTGCATACACCGGAGATTTATTCTCTCTGTAACTTCTATATATTTGGCATTCCCCCGCCTGCACACGTCTTTTTCTGTCTCAAGTATATCATATCCTGCAGCGTTATGCCATGATTTTTACAATTTCTTTCTCTTCTGGATAATCTCTTTAAAATCTTTCAGCGTTTCAGAGTACTTCTTGGAACTGGTGTCCGGATTTCTCTTCAGAAGGCGCAATGCCCTCTGAGCGCTCCTGCCGGGCCGGCTTCCCAGCTCGCGGAGATCACGTTCCACCTGCTCCTTAAATTTGGTGAATTCCTCAGCCTTCTCCTGTCCGCCTGCCAGCACTTCGTTAATCTTATCCGCCAGAATCTGAAGCTGCTGCCTCTTTCTGCTGCGGTATTCCTCCGCCATATTGGAAACAGACTGCCATGGAAGCTCCTTCAGCCCCTGCCATTTCTTCATATATTCCTGATACTCGCTTCCCGTAAATGCCGAGATTGCTTCCAGACGGCTCTGGATGCGCTGAATACGCTCGTTGCTCTCGCTCAGCCTGGTGATGATTTCCTTCAAATCCATCGCCTCGTTGAAAGACTGAGTAAAGTCCACCGCTGCGGCAACAGTGATGGCATACGCGGCTATCTCCGCCGCTGTATCCGGTATCTTCAGCACCAGATATTCCACCGGAAGATGCAGCCCGCGGACCAGGGCAATGGAAAATACGCCCCACCCCAGGGAAACCTGCAGACAGATGTGTCCATTGAGATTAAATTTATAATTGCTGTAGTCCCAGTACTTCATTTTGAACAGCTTTTCCATGCACGCTCCCGTGCAGTACTCCAGAATCGTCGCGCCGATCATTCCAAAAACAAAGATCAGCACAAGGTTATCCCGCACCGGCATCGTCGCCAGCAGGATGATCACAGCACCCGATCCGTAAATCGGCAGAAGCGGGCCGTGCATGAACCCGCGGTTTACCCACCGGCGCTTACGCGCCGAAACGTAACAGGATTCCCAAACCCATCCGATAAAACAGTACACAAAGAAAAACAGCAGCCACTGTGCCACAGTATAATGATACATCGCCTCACTTCTCCCTTTCAGCCCAAATATAATACCACTACTTTAATACGTTCGGAAGGCCGCGTCAACTCATAATTTCTTTCCCCGCCTTTAGCTGATAGAAAAAGAGCTGCCCCCAAGACGAACGGCAGCTCCCTGTTCCTAACTATATTACAAATTAAATTTATGCTTTTGATCCGATACCCTAAGCCGTGCCATTGCTCTCGCCAGCGTTGCCTGGGTGCGGTAGTACTGCATCTGGCTCTGCTTCTGGCGAAGCTGTTCTTCCGCCATTTCTTTCGCTTCCTGGGCGCGCTTCCTGTCAATATCCTCAGGCCGCTCTGCCGTCAGAACCAGGACTGTCACACGGTTGTTAATGACCTGAGCAAATCCTGCGCTCACGGCAGCGATATGCCACTGACCATCCTCGGTCTGAAACCGCATCTCACCGGGCACGAACGCCAGCATCATATCCTCGTGGTGCGCCATAACAGCTTTCTCGCCGTCCGCCTGGGGAAATACAATGATCTTTCCCCTGCCCTCATAGAAGACTTTGTCGCTTGCCACGATCCTTAATCCAAAACTATTTGATGCCATGTCTGTCCACTCCTAACAGCTTACGCATTCTGTGATTTCGCTTTCTCGATAACATCCTCAATCGTGCCTACGTTAAAGAACGCCCACTCCGGATAGTCGTCCATCTCACCGTCCACAATTGCCTTGAAGCCGCGGATCGTTTCCTTGAGCGGCACATACTTACCGGGGATTCCGGTAAAAGTCTCAGCCACGTGGAACGGCTGTGATAAGAATCTCTGAATCTTTCTCGCGCGGTATACGGTCAGCTTATCCTCATCGGACAGTTCCTCCATTCCCAGAATCGCGATGATATCCTGCAGCTCCTTATACTTCTGAAGCGTCTCCTGCACACGTCTCGCCGTATCATAGTGCTCCTGTCCCACAACATCCGCCTCAAGGATACGGGAACTGGACTCCAGCGGGTCTACCGCCGGATAAATTCCCTGCTCTACGATTTTTCTGGAAAGTACCGTATTTGCGTCCAAATGGGCGAAGGTCGTCGCCGGAGCCGGGTCTGTCAGGTCGTCCGCCGGTACATAGACCGCCTGCACGGAGGTTACAGATCCATTCTTCGTGGAGGCAATGCGCTCCTGCAGCTCTCCCATCTCTGTCGCCAGCGTCGGCTGGTATCCTACCGCGGAGGGCATACGACCCAGCAGAGCCGATACCTCGGAACCCGCCTGCACAAAACGGAAAATATTATCAATAAACAGCAGCACGTTCTGATGCTGGACATCACGGAAATACTCCGCCATCGTAAGTCCTGTCTCAGCCACGCGCATACGGGATCCCGGCGGCTCGTTCATCTGCCCGAAGACCAGCGCAGTCTTTTCGAGAACGCCTGACTCCTTCATCTCCGTCCAGAGGTCATTTCCCTCACGGGAACGCTCTCCGACACCGGTAAAGATGGAATATCCGCCGTGCTCGGTTGCAATGTTCCGGATCAGCTCCTGAATCAGGACTGTCTTTCCCACTCCCGCGCCTCCGAACAGACCGATCTTTCCGCCCTTCGCGTAAGGCGCCAGAAGATCAATAACCTTAATTCCTGTCTCCAGAATCTCAACAACCGGACTCTGATCCTCGAAAGTCGGAGGATCTCTGTGAATCACCCAGTGTTCCTCGCCGTCAAGCTGCTCTCCGTTGTCGATCGTCTGTCCAAGCACATTGAAGAGACGGCCCAGCGTCTTTTCGCCCACGGGAACTGAGATGCCTTTTCCGGTCGCCGTAACTTCCATGTCGCGGTGCAGACCCTCACTCGCTGACAGCATAATGCAGCGCACGGTATCGTTGCCGAGATGCTGCGCAACTTCCATCACACATTTCTTTCCGCCGTTGTCAACTTCAAGGGCATCTTTGATGAACGGAAGGTCACGGTCCTCAAATTCTACGTCTACGACAGGTCCCATGACCTGTACGATCTTACCTTTTTTCATAGTGAATCTTCCTCTCCTGGCAGCGTCCTTAGAAGATAAGGGCTGCTGCCGTGATTTCTTCTGATTGCTTAGTTTGCCTTACCTTTCTGAGCCCTGGCTCCGCTGATTACCTCTGTAATCTCCTGTGTGATCGCTGCCTGGCGGGCACGGTTATACAGGATGGAAAGGTCGTGGAGCATTTCACCCGCACTCTTTGTGGAGGATTCCATCGCCATCATGCGCGAGTTATGCTCACTGGAATACGACTCCACCAGGCATCCGTAAATCATACCAATAACGTAATTCGGCACCAGAGAGTTCAGTACAGCCTCCGCCGACGGATTCATCTCAATCAGCTCATTGTGCATTCCCGCGATATTCGCGAGCTGCTGTCGCCTGAAGGTCGCCTTTTTCAGCGGCAGCAGCTGCAGCATTCTTGCCTCCATCGCAACGGCGCTGTTCATCTCGGTAAAAATGATGTGAATCTCATCCAGCTCGCCGTCACGGTACAGTCCGATGACACGCTCGCCGATGCTTCTCGCTCTGTGCAGCGTGGGATTCTGTACCGTATAGCGGAAAGAGGTATCCACATCGGCATTCTTTTTTGCGAAGTAGTGGCGTCCCAGCTCTCCGAGTACGAAGAGCCTGTGCTCGCCCGGCTTCGCCATCTGCTCCTCCGCGATCTTCAGAATATTGTGATTGTATGCTCCGGCAAGACCCTTGTCTCCCGTTACCACAATATAACCGATCTTTTTATTCTTCTCTTCCCTGTTCCCGGATTCAGACTCAAAATAGATATGTTCAATGTCGGGAACATGTCTTAAGACACGTCCGATGGCATCCTGCATGGCAAAATAATACGGCTCGGTATCTTTCAGAATTTTCTGGGCGCGCTTCATCTTGGACGAAGAAATCATGTACATTGCATTTGTGATTTTCATGGTATCCTGGATACTCTTCATTCGATCCTGGATTTCTCTCATATTTGCCATATCAACACCCGTTTCAATTATTTTCCTTGTATTCCTTTGCCGCCTTTACAATCTCCTCGATCAGCTCATCTGTGAGCGCCTTTTTCTCCGCAATCTCGTTTATCAGATCTGCGCGGTTCCCGCTCATCCACTCGAGCATTCCCATCTGGAAGCTCTTGATCTTACTGATCTCCACATCAAGAAATACCTTGTGGGTCGCTGCCACCAGCGTGATTACCTGCTCCGGCATGGAAAGCGGATGGCACAGAGGCTGCTTTAACAGCTCCATCAGGCCTTTTCCGTACTGCAGCTGCTCCTTGGTCGCGTCGTCCAGATCGGAGCTGAACTGCGTAAATACTTCCATCTCACGGAACTGCGCCAGGTCGATACGGATGCTTCCGCTCGCCTTCTTCATCGCCTTGGTCTGCGCCGCGCCCCCGACACGCGATACGGAAAGTCCCACGTTCACGGCAGGACGCATTCCGGAGAAGAACAGGTCGCTCTCCAGGAAAATCTGTCCGTCCGTGATGGAAATCACGTTTGTCGGAATATAAGCGGACACATCGCCCGCCTGTGTCTCAATGATCGGAAGCGCAGTTATGGAACCGCCTCCCTCCTCCTCGCTCAGACGGCTGGAACGCTCCAGCAGTCTGGAATGCAGATAGAAGACATCGCCGGGGTACGCCTCACGTCCCGGAGAACGCTCCAGCAGCAGGGACAGCGCACGGTATGCCACCGCGTGCTTGGACAGATCGTCGTATACGATCAGTACGTCTTTTCCCTTATACATAAAATATTCAGCCATCGCAGTTCCCGCATAGGGAACAATATACTGCAGCGCCGCGCAGTCGCTCGCTGTCGCAGATACCACGATGGAGTAATCCATAGCGTCATATTTTCTCAGTGTGGACACAAGCTTCGCTACTGTAGACGCTTTCTGTCCCACTGCGACATAAATACAGATAACATCCTTGCCTTTCTGATTCAATATCGCGTCCACGGCAATGGATGTCTTACCTGTCTGACGGTCACCGATGATCAGCTCACGCTGTCCGCGTCCGATCGGAAACATAGAGTCAATCGCGAGAATTCCTGTCTCCAGCGGTTCGCTTACGGATTTGCGGTCCACAATTCCCGGCGCCTCCTGCTCAACCGGACGGAAATCTGACGCCTCTATCTCTCCCTTGCCGTCAATTGGATTCCCCAGTGCGTCCACGATTCGGCCAATAAACGCCTCGCCTACAGGGATACCTGCTTTCTTGCCCGTACGAACCACCTTGGTTCCCTCACGGATCTCTGTATCTTTTCCAAACAGGATGCAGCCGATCTCATTTCGCCTGATATCCTGCACCATTCCCTTCAAGCCGGTCTCGAATGTTACGATCTCCCCGTACATCGCGTGATCAATGCCGTACACTGTGGCAATTCCATCGCCTACCCAGATTACCTGTCCGACCTCGCGTTCTCTGCAGAGCTCATCGTAATTTTCAATCTCTTCTTTCAGAATGGAAATAATTTCTTCTGAACTGATTGCGCTCAATTCATTCACCTCCGGATCATCTGGCGGCGAAGCCCGTTTAAGCGTCCCCGCAGACTGTAGTCATATTCTGTACTGCCGATGCGCAGAATGAAGCCTCCCAGCAGGCTTTTATCCTGCACCTGCTCCATCTTCACATTCTCACAGCCGTATTTTTCTTTCAGGAAGCGCACAAAGCCTTCTTCCTGCTCTCTGGTGGGCGGCGTTACGCAGAACAGCACTGCCCGAAGCTGGTTTCTCTGCTCCCCTGCATATTCCTCATAGGCAAGGAAGATTTCAGGGAGCATCGCAATTCTCCCCATATCCGATGCTTTCTTCAAAAAGCTGTGCATCTTCTCCGGGAATATCCTCTCGATCAGCACATGCTTTTGATTCTTTGCCACCCTGGGATCTGCAAGTATTTCCAAAAGCTGCGGAACTTCCCCGCAGATCTGCGCAGACTGCTTCACCTGTTCCTCCGGTATGGAAAGCCCATACAAAACTTTTGCGTAATTAAGCTCTGTTTGTGTCATAAGTTCCACCTGTCTCTTTCAGGAATCGATCATAGAGACTGCTGTTCTCCTCCTCGTCCAGCTGCTCGCTGAGGACCTTCTCCACAGCGTTCAGGGCAAGGCCTGCAACCTGATTCTGAAGCTTCTTCATCTCCTGCTCCCTCTCAAGCTCAATGGCAGCCTTCGCTTCCTTCATAATCTTTCCGGCCTCCTGGTTCGCCGCCTCAAGGATGTGTTCCTGCTCCGCTTTTGCTCTGTCTTTGGCCCTGGCAATGATCTGCTCAGCTTCCCCGTCTGCGCCGGCGAGCGCTGTCTCATACTGTGCCTTCAGCTCATTGGCTTTCTGCTCCGCGGCGCTTGCGTCTGCAAGCTGGCTCTGAATCATGGCTTCTCTCTTCTCGATGATGCCCATGACCGGCTTTACCAGAAAACGTCTTAATAAAAGAAAAAGTACGATCAGGTTTATGACTGTAAACAGAAGATTTAAGTCTATCCTTAACATCTGATCTACACCTGCCTCCGAAAATTATCCTAAGATAAAGATAATCAGGATACCGATTACGAAGCCGTATACGGCTGTTGCCTCTGCCAGCGCGGAACCGATGATCAGTGTGCTTCTGATTGCGCCGCTTGCTTCCGGCTGTCTTGCGATTGCGTCTACTGCCTTACCTGTCGCGTTTCCGATTCCAAGTCCTGCTCCGATACCTGCCAGTGCTGCGATTGCTGCTCCAATTGCTACTAATGTTCCCATGATTTTATCTCCTTTTCTTTCCAATAATGTGATGTTGTCCGGCTACTCTGTCTCCATCTGCTCGGACATAAATAATGATGTTAAAAATACAAATACGTATGCCTGAATTAAACCGTCAAACAAATCGAAATATACGCTGAACGGAATCGGCACGAAAACCGGCACAACTGCCTTTAACAGCTCCATGATTACGAATGCGCCCAGGATATTTCCAAAAAGACGCATGCAAAGAGATACCGGCTTGATGAAAAGCTCCATAATATTGATCGGAAGCAGAACCGGAACCGGCTCTATAAAGCTTCTGATAAAGCCTTTCAATCCTTTTTTGTGGAAGCCCGAGTATTCAATCAGCACGATACTCATGACTGCCAGCGCAATGGTAACGTTCAAGTCCTTAGTCGGAGGCTTGAACCCGAAAATCCCAATAATATTCGACACTCCTATGTAGAGCGCCACTGTCATCAGATAAGGGATATACCTTCTTCCGTCTTTTCCGAGAATGTCGTCAAAGAAATGGAAGAGTCCTCCCACTGCTGACTCCAAAGCGAGCTGTCTCTTACCGGGGTTTTCTACTTTCAGATTCCTTGTCAGAAGAACAGACGCCAGAACCAGAACCGCCATAATGATCCACGTCACCGCCACAGATTCCGCAATGCCGATCCCGCCGATTGTAAATACGGTTTCACATTCCAGTTCTTCTACCAGGTTTTCAATAATACTGTCCGTGTAACTCCCTTCCTTCCTCATACGGCTTGCGCCTTTTTTAATCAACCAAATTTTTAACACCATTCGGTTGATTTGTCAACAATTTATCATCCCCGGGACATCTTCGCTTTTTTCATAATATTTTTAGATAGTTTTTCTAATTTTTTTCGATTCATTCCCCTTTTTTTTATGCTTACGCAATAGATTTTCCTTTTTTTTTACGTTTTACCCAAAATCATATGTCCCATTTTGGGCATTTCATATATTTTTTTGGCTTTTTTTTGTCCATTTTGCCCTCTGATTGCCGATTTCATTATGCATCCCGTATAGATCATGCTCTTTTTTCCATACAAATAGTCAAAAAGTCTGTTTGGGCAAAATCGTCACAATTCTGCGTTTTTCCATCTCCACCAGCCGTTCTTCCTTCATCTTCTTCAATTCTCTCATCATGGCGCTTCTGTCCACAGCCAGATAGTCTGCCAGATTGCTCAGAGAAAAGGGAAGCTGGAACGTATTGCTGTGGTTTCTTGCCGCCATAATAGAGAAATAGCAGGACAGTTTATCGCGGATGGACCTCTGGCTCAAAATCTCCATCCTCTCGGAGAGCTGCACTGCCTTGCGCGACATAATCTGCAGAGAATTATGCACCAGCTGACTGTGGAAAGAGCACGCTTTCTGGCAGCGCCGGATCAGGCAGGCGTAGTCAAAAAATATAATTCTGCAGCTTTTGGTGCAGATAACCTGCATAGTGCCGATATCAAAATTTTCAAAAGTCAGCGCCTCGCCGAAGATGTCTCCGGCATGCAGATCTTCCAGGATCGTCTGTCTTCCGTCCGGGTGAATCCTGACCAGATTCGCCTCCCCCTCCTGCAGGATCCCGATCTTCTGATTGTCCCGCTGATACGTGCTTATGATATTTCCCGCCACATACCGCTTCTCCGCTGCCTGAAAACAGCGCATCATCTCGCTGCGCTCCTGCTCCGTAATATTCTGAAAAATATTTTCAACTGATTCCATCCCGCACACACTCACTTTCTGCTCAGTAAAATTCTGAAAAAATTCTTGTTTTTGTTGCATATGCAACAGTATTATTCTCAGTTTCGGAATATAATACAGACATATAGTAAATACTGTGTAACAAGTCCCCGGAATTTCCCGCGCAGGACTGTTATCATACGAGACTACTATACAATACAATCAAATGAAAGGCAAAGGTGAAAGAAATGAAAAAATATGTATGCGAACCGTGCGGCTATGAATATGATCCGGAGGTAGGCGATCCGGATAACGGAATCGAGCCGGGAACAGCATTTGAAGATCTTCCGGAAGACTGGGTATGCCCGATCTGCGGTGTTGGCAAGGATGAGTTTGTAGAGGAAGATTAACCGCAAAGGGGGTACAAGCAATGGGAATTGTATTTGATGAAAGCCTGTATACAGGCGATGAACGGATCGACGCCCAGCATCAGGAGCTCATCTCCCGGGTAAACAGGCTGCTTGAGAGCTGCGAACAGGGAACTGAGAAGCTGACAGCCGTGAAGACTCTGGATTTTCTGATGGATTACACTGACTATCATTTTTCTGAGGAAGAAGCGCTTCAGGAGAATGCGGGATATCCGCACTATGAAGCGCATAAGAAGCTCCACGAGGAGTTCCGCCGCTCTGTAGATGAGCTGCGCGAGATGCTCGAGGAGGAGGAAGGACCTACCGACGCATTTGTCGCTGCTGTCAATAAGAATATCACTGACTGGCTGGTAAATCATATCCGCAAGTGCGACACAGATGTGGCATCATTCATCAACGGGAAAAAATAAGAAGTGACCAAATGACATTCCTATACACGGAATTTGGCACTACATATAAAGCAGACAGGGGAGCCGTACACTGGCTCCCCTGTCTGCTTCACTGTCATCCCTGTCCCTCTATTCTGTCCAGATCATTCAAAATATCCTGCACCCGGCGAATCAAAGTCTTCAGATTTGACTGCGCCTCCCGGATCCTGCTCTGTACCGCCCAGTCCGAAAAAATGTTGTCCATGAACATATCTGTGATCGAGAGAAATCCGCTGATATCCACCCTCAGCTCCTCGCTGAAATTCACATAGACATCCTTCAGCTCTCTCTGGAAGTTCTCCAGATCATATCTCGCCTGTTCCATCTCTGCATTCGCCTTGTCGATCTTCGAGTGTTTGATCATGCTCGAGAACATACCGCCTCCGATCATATCGAAAATCCCCCAGTTTCCGGCGCTCTCAAGCAGTTCCTCCGCATTTCTCAGGCTTCTGAGCGCCTGATATCCCACGTCTCTTGCCTCCCGTATTTCCCGCAGTTCTCTGTCCATAACATCCTCCCTCATCTTATATGAAATCCTCGTTCCTCCTGCAGCGCAGCCACTGTGGCCTCATATCGCTCGATCTCCACAAAACGCTCTCTCTGCATCCGCAGAATCAGCGTATTGATCTCATCGGCTCCGCCCTGTACTTCCATCGTCACCGTGCCGTCCCAGCCGTTTTCCACCCATCCGGTAAGCCCGAGATCCAGCGCGTGATACTTTGCCCGATATCGGAATCCGACTCCCTGAACCCTGCCGTAAAATATAATCCGCCTTCGTATCTGCGTCCTTTTTTCCTGTGCTGACTTCATTTTCCGATCCTCTTCTTCCTTCTTCTCAGGTATTCCTCCATAGTAAGCGGGCGGCATTCCTGTTCTGACACATCTTCCCAGATCATCGCAAACTGACTTCCGCAGCGTTCTATCTCTCCAAGCACTCTACGCGCGCTCTCCTTGTCAAGGTACCAGTTTTCCCGGTTAATCCCCGTATCCGACGGACAGATAAAAAATTCCGTGTCCGGAAAGACAAGCTGATAGTACATTCTGCAGCGTCTCGCGTGGTACGCATGGCAGCAGATAATTGCCTTCTTCGGAAAGATTTCCCGCTCTGCAAGAAGCTGCCTGGAATACACGGCATTCTCATAGGTAAAAGTTGCCTCGCGCTCCGTCAGAATATTCTTCCGGCTGACTCCGTTGACTGTAAGCACGTCGGTGAGGAAATCTCCTTCCGTCCCGTAGCTGCCGTTATAGCGTTCGCCTCCGCACACCGGTCCCTCAAATCTGCCGTTCACCACACTGTACTTCCCGGAGGGCACAACCCACTCGCCATACCCTTCTTTCCAGAGCTGTGCCGCCCGCTCCGCCATCTGCGGATAGCCATTTCCGGGGACAAAGATCACATCGGACGGCTGCGGCTCATCCTGTACAAACACAAACTCTGTAATGTTCCTTAAAAATCTCTCGTTCATTCTGCTCCTTCCATCTCCCGAAATTTCGGGGAGCAACATTTATTTATACTTGTATTATAGGATACAAGCGTGGTTTTGTCCATCTTCATTTCCCTGCGCAGTAAGGGCGCCGTATCCTTTTTCCATACGGCGCCCCTGCCTCACATGGTGATTACTGTGGCGTATCCTGCGCGGCGGAGGCGTTTTTCCATCATCACAGCATTCTGAAGCTGCTGATACACGCCGGTCTGCACACGGTACAGCCCGTTCTGATTCACAATATAGGACGGAAAGCCCTGATCCAGCAGTTCCTGGAGCATCTCTTCGGCATACCGTTTCTGCCTGAATGCTCCGGTCTGCACACGGTATTCCGCGGACTGCCCTCCGGCTTCCTGAGTCTCATTGATTGTGCCCAGAATTCCGTCCGCGATTGCCTGAGCGATCTCCTGCTCCCTGCTGTCAAACAGCTCATTATCCTTATCACTATTCAAAAATCCGGCTTCCACCAGCACTGCCGGCATCTTCGTTCTCCTGAGTACTACAAGTCCTGGCCGTGCCTTCACGCCTATCTCCGCAAATCCCAGCTCTCCCAGAGAGCCCAGAATATTTTCCGCCATATCAAGCTTCTCTCCGGACTTATCATAAACCAGCGTCTCAACCCCGCTGTACTGATTGGGATTTTCACTGGAATTGCGGTGTATGGAAATAAAATAATCCGCATCGGCGCGGTTCGCGATCTGTGCCTTTTCAAACGGAGTCTGATATACATCCGTGGTTCTGGTATATATCACTTCGATTCCGTTATCTTCCAAAATTTTCCCCAGCTTCAGCGCCAGGGCAAGCGTGTCATCCTTCTCCTGCCGGCCCTGATACACGGCTCCGGGGTCGCTGCCTCCGTGTCCCGCGTCCACAACAACTTTCACTGCCATTGCAATTTCTCCCACTATATGCTTTCTCTTATCATATGCAGCCTTTGCGCTGTGTGACCCGGACTTTTGGCACATTCCGCCCCAAAATCTCCCTCTGCAGATTTCCTTGCTGAATTTTCGACAAGCTGTTACAATGTATCTGTACTATTATATTCCTTTCAGGAGGATTATCCCATGTATCATATTATTGTCAATCCCAGATCCAGCTCCGGCAGAGGAGCTCGTATCTGGACACTGGTGCACCGGGAACTGCAGCAGAATAATATTCCCTTTCGCGCATCACTTACCCGTTCCCGCGGGCACGCTTCCCGTCTTGCCGCAGAACTTACGGGACAGGGATGGAGCGATTCCGATACCCTGATCGTCATAGGCGGCGACGGGACGCTCAATGAGGTGCTCGATGGCCTTAGCCTTTCCCGCGGCATCACAGTGGGGTATATACCTACGGGATCCGGAAATGACTTCGCCCGGAGTACCGGCATCTCTACAGACCCTATGGAAGCTCTGGAGCATATCCTGCATCCCTCGGTTATCCGTTCGCTGGATGTAGGATCCGTATCTTCCCCAAACCGGAAAGACCGATTTGCCATCAGCGCCGGCATTGGCTTTGACGCCGCGATCTGTCATGAGGCGCTCGCCTCCCCGGTAAAAACATTTTTAAACAGGCTGCATCTCGGCAAGCTCACCTACGCGGCTCTCGCTGTCAGGATTCTCTTCACCTGTCCTCTGGCGGATTTTACGCTGTCGCCGGACGGCGGCAGGAGCCTGACATTTCAAAATGCGTATTTCGCCGCAGTGATGAATTTGCCGTATGAGGGAGGCGGGCTGAAGTTCTGTCCGCGTGCGCGGCCTGACGATGGCATGCTCGACGTTCTCATTGTATCCGGAGTCTCGCGCCTGAGAGCTGCGCTGCTGCTTGTCAGCGCTTTTGCCGGCAGGCATACCCGTCTGCGGGGCAGCTGCCTTCTGCGCTGCAGAAGCCTGAAGCTCACGAGCACCCTCGCGCTCCCTGTACATACGGACGGAGAATCAGCAGGCATCCAGTCCGAGCTTTCGTTTTCGCTGGAAAGTAAGCCCGTCCGGATGATCATTTCCTGATTCCCGGAATAACCGCAGTTTCTTTTCATATAATATCTGGAGGTATTGTTATGTATGTTCTTATTGCAGCTGTCGTGCTGATTGTTCTGGCAGCAGGATTTTATATCTTTTCCATCATTCCTGACACCTCCCGGCAGGAGGAATGCCGGAAGTTTACAAAATGGGAGTACGCACACCGCGGACTGTTCAGCCAGAAGGACGGTGTTCCTGAGAATTCCCTGGAAGCATTTCGCCGCGCTGTGCTCTCAGGCTACGCCATTGAGCTGGACGTACAGCTCACCCGCGACAAGCAGCTCGTAGTCTTTCACGATGACACCCTCAAGCGCATGTGCGGAGAGAATTTCCGTGTTTCGGATCTGAATTATCAGGAACTCCTGGAATATCCTCTGGAGAATACAGAATACAAGATTCCTCTTTTTACCGATGTCCTGGAGCTGGTGGATGGAAAAGTTCCCCTCCTGGTGGAAATCAAGCTTCCTCATCATCAGACCACATTTATCTGCAGCGTGGTAAATGATCAGCTTCGCACCTACAGGGGAGAATACTGCATCGAATCCTTTAATCCCCTTGTGCTCAAATGGTATCGGGACAACTGCCCTGTTGCCATCCGCGGGCAGCTCTCCACAAAGTTTTCCTCAAAGGACGGATTAAACGGATTGCTTCGCTTCATGGCGCACCATCTGATGTTTAACTTTCTGGGCCGTCCGGATTTTATCTCCTATCACTATCTGGAGTGCAATGCGTTCAGCTACCGGCTGCTGCGCAGACTGTTTCACGTCCCCTCCATGGGATGGACAGTAAAATCCCAGCGCGCTTATGATAAGTATAAAGGAGAATTCGACACGTTTATCTTTGACAGCTTTATTCCTGAAAAAGAGTGAAGGTTTTCTTAAGAATCTCGAAACTTCGTTGACTTCCCGTTGGGCTGTGCTATAATTTTTTCATGAAAAGCAACCAATGGTATTACTAAAAAACAGTTCAGGGAGTGATATTTTGAAATTATCTTATTATATAAAAAGGCTGATCCCGGTACTCCTGTACGGCATTTTCTACCTTGCCTGCTTCTTCTATCTGGAGCATCGGAATGTCCGTTCTTACTACATAATACACACGAAGATCGATGAGCTGATTCCATTCTGCGAATACTTCATCATTCCCTACGTTATGTGGTTTTTCTACATTTTTATTACGGTAGCATATTTTCTGTTGCAGAAGGACAACAGCGCCGAATATTACCGGCTGATCTTCTCTCTGGGGCTGGGTATGACGGTTTTCCTGCTGATTTCCTGGATTTTTCCGAACGGTCAGGATCTTCGTCCTCTGGAGTTTCCGCGTGACAATATATTCACCGATATGATTCGCATCCTGTATCGCGGAGATACCTCCACAAATATCTTCCCCAGCATCCATGTCTTCAACTCCACGGCATGCTGCCTGGCAGTCTGTACCAGTGAGAAGCTGAAGCGCCGCAAAGCTGTCCGCTGGTCTATAAGTGCGCTGACTGTGCTGATCATTCTGTCAACGATGTTCTTAAAGCAGCACTCCGTGCTCGATGTGATATGCGCGCTGGCTTTGAATTATGGAGCGTATGCACTGTTCTATCGGCCGCATTTCGCTTCCTACCGTGCGAAGGCAGTGGAAAAGAAACGATTTTTATAAAATATATTTCAAAAAAATAGAACCTGCCGGATGCAGGTTCTATTTTTAATCTTATCAGTTAAAGCCATAAATTCTCTGGGCAATCTTATATGTCGCGACAGATACCTGACGCCCGCCCTTTCCAGGAAGATTCGAAAGCCTGCCGAGAAGGCTGCAGCGCACCTGCATATACACTTTATAATCTTTGGATTTCATGTATTTCCACAGTTCAACCTTCTTTTCAAAATTCTCCTCTGTATTGGAACGGATCAGCATGATCGACGATACGGTTGTGATGATTGTCAGATAATTGAGCATATACTTTCTCAGTTTCTTTGGAAGATTCTTCTGGCTCACCATATAGTCTATCATCAGCTTATTGACGCAGAGCTGCTGATCTATACGGCGAATCATCACATCCTCCTGCACGGACTGGTCCTCCCTGCCGATGAAATAACGGTAAAAATTCACATCCAGATAATACATCGTCTTCACATAGGGGAATGGCACAAATGCCACCAGATTATCCACATAGAACGTATGCTTCGGCAGCACAAGCCCGCTCTCCCTCAGCAGCTCGGTTCTGTAAATCAGGGAATGCATCAGAAGATATTTGCTCTTTCCAAGAGGCTTGACATCCTCCCATCCAAAGAAACGATCTGTCGGAAGGCAGCCGTCATAGCGCATAACCCTCTTTTTCTTCGCTCCCTGCTTTTCATAAACATAGTTGCTGATCAGCATGTCCAGCGTTCTCGGGCCTCGTATGGACTCTTCCAGAACTTTCAGAATCTTTCGGTACGCTTCCTCGTTCACCCAGTCATCACTGTCCACTACTTTGAAATAAAGTCCGGCTGCGTGGGCAAGTCCGGTGTTCACTGCCTCTCCATGGCCGCCGTTTTCCTGGTGTACCGCCTTAATGATCGTCGGATATTTCCGCTCGTACTCATCGGCTATCTGAGCTGTCTCGTCAGAGGAACCGTCGTCCACAATGATAATCTCCACATCCTCTCCGCCAACCAGCAGAGATTCCACGCAGTTCTTCATATAGGCTGCAGAATTATAGCATGGAACTGCAAAAGACAATATTTTCATCTCAAATCCACCTCATCTCTTCTCGTATTTCTCCTGCCCCAAACGCAGGTTCATATATCTCGCATATGCGGCAAATGCCGCCGGCAT
The DNA here is from genome assembly GCA_930989745.1 of uncultured Lachnospiraceae bacterium. GTDB lineage: Bacteria > Bacillota > Clostridia > Lachnospirales > Lachnospiraceae > Egerieimonas_A > Egerieimonas_A faecigallinarum. The sequence continues at coordinate 46,127 of CAKNMY010000007.1, forward strand.
CGGATATTTTTCCTGTGCGCTGTCCACATCCACAAAAATCAGATCCTGCTTTCTGTTCTCCTCCAGGGCTGCGATGCGGACCGCGTAGCCGCACATTTTCCACTCCACATGGGAAAAGATATGGCGCGCGTTCTCCAGTTCGCGGATCTGAAGCGGCATCAGGCCGTATCCCTTCAGAAGTTCCAGTACTTCTTCCCTGCTCAGGTGTCCGTCATAATTCGGAAATTCGAACATCCCTGCCAGAAGTCCCCGTGCCGGACGCCTGCGTATGGCAAGATGCTCTCCGTCCAGAATAATCAGAACCGTTCTGTCCTCGAGCCGCCGCTCCTTTGCCTTCTTCTTCACCGGAAGTTCCATAACTGTGCCGTGCTCTCTGGCGAGGCAGAATTTTGCCAAAGGGCACTCCCCGCATTTCGCGGTTCCATTCGGCACGCAGATCATCGCTCCCAGTTCCATCAGCGCCTGGTTAAACTCGCCTGATCTGCCTTCCGGCATCACGGCGAGCAGCTCCTTTTCCACACGGGTTTTCGTGGACTGCTTCATGATATCCGAATCATCCTCTGTCAGCCTGCTGATCACCCGCAGTACATTTCCATCCACTGCCGGTACAGGAATCTCATAGGCAATCGACGCAATCGCGCCTGCCGTATAATTGCCGATTCCCGGAAGGCTCCTGAGCTTCTCATAGTCTGCGGGCAGCTCGCCGCCGAAGTTTTCCATCACCTGCTTTGCCGCCTTCTGCATATTGCGCACACGGTTATAATATCCCAGCCCTTCCCAGAGCTTCAGCAGCTCCTCCTCGCCGCACTGGGCAAGGGCGCGGATATCGGGAAGGGCTCTCGTGAAGCGTTCGAAAAACGGCTTTACCGCCTCCACCCTGGTCTGCTGAAGCATAATTTCCGATACCCAGATCTCATACGGATCCCTTCTCTCCCTCCACGGGAGGATTCGGTGATCTCTGCGGTACCATTCGATCAGGGGTTCTACAATTTCTTCCAACATAAGCTCTCCTCCGTTTTAATCCTTTATTATCATGCCACAAAAGCAGTAAAAATGCAAAAAGAATGTCAAAAATTAAGAAATTCGTAACAGTTCAGCCTTGCTGAACCGTTACATGCAAAATCCATTTATAATCGCCTTCGGCGATGGGATTTTGCACTCCTGAATCACGTTCTTACGGTCTGCGCAGCATGTGCGCAGGCCTGGGCTAAACTGTTACAGAAATTCTTCACTTCTTTGTTTTTGCTTGCAATCCCCCCAAAAACTGGCTACAATAGTTTTGCGCAGAAAAATGATAAGGAGATAAATCTTATGTATACAGACGGTATCCTATTTGATCTGGACGGAACACTCTGGGATTCCACAGACCTGGTGGCAGAGGCGTGGAATGAAGTGATCCGCAGCAATACGCTTCTGGATCTGCATCTGGATGGAACGCGGCTCAAGCAGCTCTTTGGTCAGCTGCTGCCGGACATCGCGGCACAGCTGTTTCCAAATTGTCCCAAGGCACGGCAGCTCGAACTGATTGATCTGTGCTGTAAGCGGGAGCATGAGGTGCTCGCCGGGACGTGCGCGCCTCTCTATGAAGATTTGGAACTGATGCTGAAGAAACTGTCCCTCGATTGCCGCCTATTCATCGTCAGCAACTGCCAGGCAGGATATATTGAGACCTTTCTGAAGACCAGCCATCTCGGCAGCTATTTCGAGGGGCATCTCTGTCCGGGGGACACCGGGGAGCCAAAGGCGCATAATATCGGAGAGATTATTCGCCGCTATGACCTTCAGTCCCCGATTTATGTCGGCGATACCATGGGAGATTACCTCGCCGCAAAGGAAAACCATATCCCCTTTGTGTTTGCCTCCTACGGCTTTGGATCTGTAGACGCACCGGATTATACGATCCAGAAGCCCATGGATCTCATCGCTCTCTTCAGTGAATAAGAGTGTACAGACAGAGATACCGCAGCGCTTCGGCACTGCGGTATCTCTGTTTATCTTCTGATTCTTGACTGATAATCATCCGTATAATAACAAATAACGGGAGTTCCCTTTTCCACATAACTGTACATGGCCTTTGCCGCGCTGTACGACAGATTAATACAGCCATGGGAGCCGTTCCACACGTAGCGTTCACCGCCGAAATACGGATTCCAGGTGGCATCGTGCATACCGATCCCGCCGTTAAACGGCATCCAGAAGTCCACCGGCGTTTCATATTCCGGCTTGTTGTCCGGAGGAACGGGTTCTCCCCTCAGCACACGATCCTTCTGCTTATACGCAATTGTATAAGTTCCCGGCGGGGTATACCGCTTGGCAGTCATCATTCCGGATACAATATCTGTGTCAAAAACCTGCTCTCCATCCTGATAGAACCACAGATGCTGTCCTGTCAGATCAATCTCCACATATGTCCCGCCCAGTCCGCTGTTCTCCGTGGAAATCTCCTCGCTGGCATAGGCCGGCTCTCTGGTTACAACCTCCTGATTATCCAGATTCTCCCTCAGCTGGGCAATCTCACTCTTCTGATCAATCTGCCACCCGTAATTTCCCAGCGGAACTGTGATTGTATCCCCATAAGCATTGGTAAATTCCCGATCTTTTCCCAGTGTATCTACCTGATCGGCAAGCTGTGCCACATAAGATCTCAGATTTTCTTCAAACACTGCGTCATCCTTCACATAATTGCCTCCGGAATCGCGCACCAGCCAGTTCTTCAGCGTATTGCCGTCAAGAACAATCTCACCGTTCGGAATCTGATACGTCACACTGGCTTTTACCAGGCTGTTGAGCTGTTCTCTCTCCCTTTGAAGTCCGGCATCTGTCTTTACGATCTGCGGTTTCTGATAGGCTCCCGCCGCTTCCAGATCCTCCTCAGGGCGGCTCTCTGCCACAGCTTTCCGGACAGTCTCCTGGACCATTTCCGCATTGAGCGCAGTACCCTGGATTTCATCTGCAATTACAAACTCTGAATTCCGATATTCCACATACGCATCCTGCGGTGCCTGCTGATTTTCCTCTTTCATTGGTCCCAGCGCGGCAACCTTTTGCGTAAGTTTTTCCTGATTAAAAGAAATATTTTCCGATACCTGATATTCCTCGCTCTGGAACAGGCCCTTCACCCAGAGCAGCGGACTCTGGCTTTCCTTAATCTGAGCCACGCTCCCGTCGGGTATATACGTATAGTCGATGTCCTCCCCGCGGATCTGTTCAGAAATACCGCCGCGGAATTTCAGAGTCAGCACATATTCCTCCACACTTTCCCGTATGAGCTCCTGTGCCTGCTCTGCGGTGAGCCCGGAGCAGTCCACCTGATTGATCACGGTTCCCCGGTAGAATTTGTCCTTATTGTACCATGCATAGCCGCCGTACGCGCCGGCTCCCGCGAGGAACACTGCTCCCAGAACGGCGCAGAGGATTCTTGTACGCATCCCCTTTTTTACCGGCAAAGGCGCTTTTTCCTCCTCTATGATCTCCTCCTGAACCGCATCCTGCGGAAGCTTCTGCTCAGGAACCGGAATATCACCCACTGTATCTGATACGATCTTTTCCATCGCAGCGGATATCTTATTCTCCAGCGTCTGCTCTCCAGCCTCTTCGTTCCCATCCTCAGGCTCTTCCTGGATCTCGCCCGTGAGTGCTTCAAGCTGCTCCTCCAGCTTCCGTTCTAATTCCCTGTCATCCATTCCCTATGCTCCCCATCACTCATTAACTCTTCCCTTTTTTGATCAGAAGGCGCAGGCGGAATATCGTATCTGTCAAAAATACCGCCACTGCGATTACGCCTGCGATTTCCAGCGTCTGTATGACATAAAACAGCGTCATGGACGTGTCGCCCTGCAAAGCGGAATACGCGATTCTGTACATTCCAGCTCCAGGCACCAGTGTCATCAGCGCCGCAATGATAAACAGTGTCACCGGAGCCTTAAATATCCTGGCAAGGATATGGGAAATCAGCGATATGACAAACGCCGAGAAAAAATTGGATACCAGAAAGGAGCCTCCCGCCTGATCCACTGCCAGATACACTGCCCAGCCCACTGCTCCTGCCGCGCCTGCGCATGGCACAAATTTCTTCGGAACATTCAAAACCAGTCCAAATCCATAGACTGCAAAGAATGCGCCGGCCATCTGTATAAGTATTTTCACTGCCATTTCTCCGCCTCCTAAATCATCTGCATAGCACCCAGTCCAATCGCGATTCCGATTGCAATGGCTGACGCGATCAGAAATGCCTCCAGCATCTTGGCACTGCCGGAAATATAATCCCCGTAAAGTGTGTCCAATATCGCGTTGGTGATCGCAGCACCCGGAACCAGCGGCATGATACATCCTACTATGATGGTCTCCTGATGAAATTTTCCGGGAAGAATTCCCTCCGGCAGATAATGGGTGCTGAAATATGCGCAGACAGCAATGACTATCGCGCAGATAATATTGCTGATAAACATATGCATTCCTGTCTTTTTGCTCAGCAGAATCATTCCCGCCAGAATGATGCCTGTAACAGCGGAAATGATCATATCCGCCGCGCTTCCTCCAAACATCACGGTAAAACCAGCTGTGATTGCCACTATTGCCGCCATCTGCAGCTTCGGCTTCGTGTGCGTTCGGTAGATTTCCCTCACCTCATGAAATGCCTCCTCCAGCGTCATCTGCCCGGAACAGAATTTCCGCGAAATGCTGTTTACCGCATGAACTTTCAGCAGATTCGTACCGCGGCTCTCGATCCTGCGCACCACGGTCATGGAATCCATGTCTTTGTTATCCAGCGTAACCATAAAGCCCGTTGCGATTACAAACACTTCTATCTTTGCAAGACCAGACAGCGAGAGCATCCGGCGCACAGTATCTTCGACGCGGTGCGTCTCCGCACCGTTTCGCAGCATGATCTCTCCGGCCATCACCGCTGTGTCTAATAATAATTTATAATCCATAACGTCTCCTCAATACAAAAATCTGTACTTTTTCGCTTGTAGCTGACGCCTGCCATTATAATATATTTATAGATAAAAATCAATGTAAGTCTTTATATATTATCACAACAAAAAAGCGATAAAAGGATTTTCCTTCTATCGCTTCACAGGGGATGAGGGATTCGAACCCCCATCGACGGTTTTGGAGACCGGTGCTC
>CAKNMY010000008.1 GCA_930989745.1 uncultured Lachnospiraceae bacterium
CGGCCCTTATGAGGGCCAAATCAAACCACCACTTGAAGTGGTGGTTGTGAGTTAGGGGCGTTAAAAGAAAAATTCGAGAATTATCAGGACGTATTTTTTAGTGTAATGCATTCAATTGACACAATAAATACAAATAAAAGAAAAGATTTTATAAAGCTGCTGCAAAATAAAGGCTCTTCGGATTTTAATGAAAAAAAGGCATTATTTTTAAAGAAATATGGCGCAGAGACATCCCACCCGTTTTATATTATGTGTAAAAGTCTGGCCGATTATCTGGAACAGATCATTGATATTATTGGTGAACGGGAAATTAATGAGGAAGCGAGCGGGCCTTTATACAACAGCGGGGATTTTGACGAAAATATTTGTGCGTTAATTGAAAGATACAGAAAAGTAGTGCAGAGGACAGAAGATGATGATTATTTATTGTGCCTCGGGTCATATGTCATACGGAATATACTGCAGGAAATAGAAGGCAAACTTAATTTACAGAAAGACAGTATTTGGTTTTATGAGTTTGATGAATTAAAGGATCTGTCTGAAGGAAAAGAAGTTTCATCGAATGTGATAGATTTACGTCGTAAAAGTTTTGAATGGTGTAAGAATTATGACATGCCGTTAGTGATAAAAGATGGTGTTGGAATTTATGCCAGTTCAGAATCAAAAAGTACTTTGGAAGGAGTTACCGTTTCACAGGGATATACATCTGGCAAAGTGTACGTATTAAAAAATCCGGGTGATATTTTTGAGATCGTTAATATTCCAAGTGGGAGTATTGTATACAGTAATTGGATATCACCGGTTCTGTCTGCATACTTTTTTAATATTAAAGGGCTGATCATTCCTGAAAGCAGCATTTTAAGCCATGGGGCTATCCTGGCGAGAGAAATGCATATTCCTGCCGTTGGTGGTATTAATTACAGATTTGAAGATGGAATGGAAATTCAATTAAATGCTACGGAAGGAAAAGTGTATATAGGATAACAAAGAGATGGAGATTTTTGTATCTACTATTTTCAGAAGTAGAAAAATATATGCATAAAACAGCACCTGATCTTTGGTATAATTCATTAGGGGAACGAAGAGGAATCTATTCGCTAAAGGATTATCGTTTTTTGTGGATCTGGTCGAATGGGCTCAGGCAAAAGCAGAAATTTTATAGACTTCACACTCTGCCTATGGTACAATGACTACGAGAGGAGGTAAAAGGGTATGGATGAAAAAATCTTAGCGTTATTACAGTCAATGAACGAACGCATGGAACACATGGAACAGGATATAAAAGACGTGAAACAAGATATTCAAGATGTAAAAGAGGACGTTACAAATATTAAAGCTGAGATGTCCAGTCTTGAAAATCATGTTTCGAACGTTGATAAACGGCTTGAAAAAGTGGAAAATAATACATCTGCTATTAGAACTACGGTCGAAAATGAGATTCGTTTCAATATTCGAGTCGTAGCAGAAAATCACTTAAACCTCTACCAGAATTTAGGACAAACACGGCTTGACGTTGAAAAAATCAAAGGCCAGCAGGAAGTAGTGAAAGTAAAGCTCAACGAGCTTGAAAATATTGTAAAAGTAGGATGACAATAAATCAAAGAGTGTGAAGCGCATGATTTTCAAGGGCTTTGCACTCTTTATACTATTTTTTTCAAAAAACTGCTTGCTTTTTTCTCAAAATATGGTATACTAATATTCGTCGTCGGGGTATGGCGTAGCTTGGTAGCGCGCACGGCTGGGGGCCGTGAGGTCGCAGGTAGAACGCTAGCTTCCCAAGCTGGAGAGACGGGTTCGATTCCCGCTATCTGCTCTGGAAAACCCATAGTTTTACTGGGGTTTTGGGAGTTACTGTTTTGAAAAGGTATCAAATTCATTATAACGTTGCTGATGCTTGAATGCTCTCAGCTGCTGGATATGCCAGCAGCTTTTTTTGGTTTTCAGATTATCGGAACTTCTTCTACAACAAACAAATAAAAACCCAGAGACCTCTCAGCATCTGGAAGTTTCCTTTAGATTCGAAGTGTGATAAAATTGGGAAAAAGGGAACAGGAGGTGAAAGCAATATGCGAATCCTTATCGCAGAAGATGAAAAAGATTTGAACCAGATCCTTACCTCCCGGCTGAAAGCCGAGCATTACAGCGTGGATTCCTGTTATAACGGGGCGGAGGTTCTGGATTATATGGCAGGAGCGGAGTATGACGCAGTGATTCTGGACATTATGATGCCGGTGATGGACGGGCTGACTGTGCTCAGAAAGATCCGCAGCAGAGGGATAAATATTCCGGTGCTGCTTCTTACGGCGAGGGACAGCGTGGAGGACAGAGTGAACGGACTGGACGCGGGGGCGAATGATTACCTTGTGAAGCCCTTTGCCTTTGAAGAGCTTCTCGCGCGCGTCCGCGTGCTGCTGCGCAGGCCGGCAGAAGCTCCGAAGTCCTGCTTTAAAGTCGCTGATCTGGAGGTGCACATGGACACGCACCGCGTATTTCGCGGCGGGGAGGAGATCAGCCTTTCGGGAAAAGAATTTGCGCTTCTGCGCTATATGGTACAGAATGAGGGAATTGTATTGTCGAGGGATAAGCTGGAGCAGCACATCTGGAACTATGACTATGCGGGAGGCTCCAACGTCATAGACGTGTACATCCGGTACCTGCGAAGGAAAATTGACGAAGGGCGTGAGCCGAAGCTGATCCATACGGTTCGCGGAGCGGGATATGTGCTCAAGGTGAAGGAATGAGGAGGTGGTCGCTGAAAGCGAAGCTTACTGCGCTCTATTCTTTTTTTATGATCCTGCTGACCTGTGTCTCCCTGGCAATTTTATTTTCACTGAGCAATAATGAGATCCTGAGCTCTACGAGGATACAGCTGGAAAATCAGGTCTACAACAGTATGGATGATTTTGGGGAAGAGAGAGGGGAACTGGAGGTAGACCGGGATTTTTACAACCTGGAGGACGGCATTTATCTCTCGCTCTATGATGAGGCGGGAACGTTTCTTTATGGCAGGCTGCCATACGGTTTTGACCGGCAGCCGGAATTTTCTGACGGTCAGATACAGACCATATCGGGCGAAACAGAGAGGTGGTATGTATTTGACGTTAAGTGTCAGTTTCCGGAGTATGGAGTTGTGTTCGTCCGGGGCGTGACCTCTGTGACGAGAGCGGAGAACAGCATGCGCGTTACGATGCGCTTTGCCCTGATTCTTCTGCCGCTCATGGTGGTTCTGGTAACGGCTGCCGGCTATCGCTTTACCAGGCGGACGCTGCTGCCTGTGAAGAAGATCACGGATACGGTACAGGAAATCCGCGCCAACGCAGATCTGTCGCGGAGGGTTGCTCTGGGAGACGGGAAAGATGAGATCTATCGTCTGGCTCAGACGTTTGATGGACTGCTTGCGGAGCTTGACGAGGCTTTTGCAAGAGAAAAGCAGTTTACTTCGGACGTTTCTCACGAGCTCCGCACACCGGTGGCTGTGATTCTCGCTCAGTGCGGGGAAATGCTGGAGCAGCCTGACCTTAAGGAAAAAGAGCGCGAACAGATCCGGCTGATTGAGAGGAAGGCGAGGGATATGGCACAGATGATTTCTCATCTGCTGCTGCTCTCGCGTGCTGATCAGGGAAGGCAGAAGCTGCAGACAGAGCGGATTAATGTCAGCGAGCTGACGGAGATGGTAGTCGAAGAACAGCAGATGATCGCTGAGGAGAAGGGAATCCGGGTGACAGGCCGGATTGAACCCGGATTGTATGCGGAGGTGGACGAGACGTTTTACATTCGGATGCTGGTGAATCTGGTGTCGAACAGTATTGCCTACGGAAAGCAGGGCGGCAGTGTGGAAGTCGAGCTGTGGAAGCGGGACGGTGAATTGGAAGGAACGGTGAAGGACGATGGGATTGGTATATCCGCCAAGGCGCTGCCGCATATCTGGGAGCGGTTCTACCGGGAGGATGCTTCCCGCACGGACGGCAGCCATTCGGGCCTTGGACTTTCCATGGTACAGTGGATTGTCAGGGCGCACCACGGCAGGATTGAGGTTGAGAGCGAATCCGAAAAGGGCACGCTGTTTACTTTTCATTTGCCGCTGAAGCAGGACAGTCCGGGTGCGCAGACGCCGGAAACGGTTTATAAAAAATAAAAAAAGATTGACAAGTCAATGGGGAGTCCTTATAATGCTAATAGTTAGGAAGCGAACAATTTAAAAGGAAGTGGGGAAATGGATGAGAACAGGATGCCTCTGGGCAGACTGGTACACAGACTCTCCCATCAGATGAAGCGTCAGAATCAGACGAATTTATACTGCAGCGGTCTGACACCCATACAGAACCACATCCTGGGCTTTATTCTCCTGGAATCTCAGCATCGGGATTTGTACCAGAAAGATGTGGAGGAGGAGTTTCAGATCCGAAGATCCACTGCGACTGGTATTTTAAAGCTCATGGAGAAGAATGGCTTCATCTACCGGGAGAGCGACAAGAAGGATGCGAGGCTGAAGCGCATTATCGCAACCGAGCGGTCGGAGGGTATCCGAAAGGAACTGCAGGAGGGTATCCAACGCACGGAGACGCGCATAACGTCAGGAATTTCCGAGGAGGAGCTTTCCGTATGCAGACATGTGCTCGGTCAGATGCTTCGCAATCTGACACAGGAAAATGAAGAAGAAAAAAGGAGGACACCATGAACAGGAAACTGTTAAAATCTGTCCGGGAATACAAAAGAGAGTCAATTCTGGCCCCGGTTTTTGTTATCCTGGAAGTATTAATGGAAGTTCTGATTCCGCTTTTGATGTCTAAGATTATCGATGTGGGTATTCAGGGCGGAAATCTTCCATATATCATCAAAATGGGCCTGCTCCTGGTCGTAATGGCGATGCTGGCGCTGTTCTTCGGCGCGAAAGCCGGGACTTACGCAGCACACGCAGGAGCTGGTTATGCAAAGAACTTAAGACACGACATTTTTTACAAGGTACAGGAGTTTTCATTCAAGAATATCGACCGCTTTTCCACTTCCGGGCTTGTAACGAGAATGACGACCGATATCACGAACGTACAGATGGCATACATGATGAGTATCCGTCTGCTCGCGAGAGCCCCGATTATGATTGTTCTCTCCCTGATCATGACGCTGACAATTAACGCGCAGATCGCGCTGCTGTTCCTGATCGTAATTCCGCTTCTGGGCGGTACGCTGATCTTCATTGCGAAGAAAGCTCATCCGCACTTTATCCGCGTATTCGATGAGTACGACGTGCTGAATAATGGCGTGCAGGAAAATGTCAATGCGGCGCGCGTAGTAAAGGCATATGTGCGTGAGGACTATGAGATCGAGAAGTTCCACAAGATCTCTCAGATCGTATACGATCTGTTCACCAGAGCTGAGAAGATTGTAGCATGGAACGGACCTGTTATGCAGTTCTTCATGTACGGCGTAGTGCTTACCATGGTTGGAATCGGAGGAAGAAATATTGTATTCGGAACTATGGAAACGGGAGAGCTGACGAGTGTTATCGTATATGCAATCCAGATTCTGATGTCTCTGATGATGGTTTCTTTCGTATTTGTTATGATTATGATCGCTGAGGCTTCCACAGACCGTATTCAGGAAGTGCTCGACGAGGTGCCTGAGATGCAGAATAAGGCTGATGCAAAGAAGAACGTGGCAAGCGGCGATATTGTCTTTGACCATGTGGATTTCAGCTATTCGGGAGAGGGCGGAAACCTTTCCCTGAAGGATATTAATCTTCATATTAAATCCGGACAGACGATCGGTATTATCGGCGGAACCGGAAGCGCCAAGTCGTCTCTTGTGCAGCTGATCCCGAGACTTTACGATGTGACGCGGGGAAGCGTAAAGGTCGGCGGCGTGGATGTAAGAGATTACGATCTCGAGGTGCTGCGTGACCAGGTATCCATGGTGCTTCAGAAGAACGTCCTGTTCACCGGAAGTATTTACGACAACATCCGCTGGGGTGATGAGAATGCAAGCGATGAGGAAGTGCAGCGCGTATGTAAGCTTGCGCAGGCGGATGGCTTTGTACAGGAGTTTCCGGACGGCTATAACACCATGATCGTTCAGGGCGGTAATAATGTTTCCGGAGGCCAGAAGCAGCGTCTGTGTATTGCGAGAGCGCTTTTGAAGAAGCCGAAGATCCTGATTCTCGATGACTCGACGAGCGCTGTGGATACCAAGACGGATGCCCTGATCAGAAAGGCGTTCCGCGAGGAGATTCCGGATACCACGAAGATCATTATTGCGCAGAGAGTTTCCTCTGTGGAGGACGCGGACCAGATCATCGTTATGGAGAACGGACATATCAACGGCATCGGAACTTCCGAGGAACTTTTGAAGAACAATGCGATTTACCGCGAAGTATATGAATCTCAGATGAAAGGAGGAGAGGATAATGAGTGAGACGAAGCAGCCAAAGAAAGTACAGGTCTCCAAAAATACTGTGAAGACCGGCCTGAGACTGTTAAAGTATGTGACCAGCGCGTATAAGCTGAAGTTTATCCTTGTATGTATCTGCATCATTATAAGCGCTGTGGCTTCCGTATCCGTATCCCTTTCTCTAAAGTTTCTGCTGGATGACTTTATTATCCCTCTGATCGGACAGCAGGATCCGGATTTCGGAGAACTGTATATGGCGATGGCAGTGCTTGGAACTATTTTTGCTCTGGGTATTATCGCAAGTTTTATTTACAACCGTCAGATGGTATATATCGGACAGGGAGTGCTCAAAAAAGTCAGAGATGAGATGTTCGAGCATATGCAGAAACTTCCCATCCGCTATTTTGACCAGAATACCAACGGATCGATCATGAGTCTTTATACGAACGATACCGATACGCTGCGTCAGATGATTAACCAGAGTATCCCTCAGGTGCTGATGTCATCCATTACAATCGTTGTAACCTTTGTTTCAATGCTGCTGCTGAGCCCGCTGCTGACGATTCTGGCTGTTGCGATGATCTTTGTTCTGGTCTTTGTGTCAAAGAAGATCGGAGGAAACAGCGGAAAGTACTTTGTCCGTCAGCAGGTGGACATCGCGGCTGTGACCGGATTTGTGGAGGAGCGCATGAACGGACAGCGTGTCATCAAAGTGTTCAATCATGAGCGCAAGTCTGAAGAAGAATTTGATGAATTAAATGAGCGCCTGTTCAACAGCGCGGCAAACGCAAACACTTTTGCGAATATGATGGGGCCAATCATCGGAAACCTTGGAAACCTTCAGTTCGTGCTGACCGCTGTGCTGGGCGGCGCGCTTTCCATTGCGGGAATCGGCGGTATCACGCTCGGCGTTATGGCGTCTTATCTGCAGTTTACCAAGAGCTTCACGCAGCCGTTCATGCAGGTTGCGCAGCAGTTCAACTCCATTGTCATGGCACTCGCGGGAGCGGAGCGTATCTTCAGTCTGATTGACGAGGAGCCGGAGGTAGATGAGGGTTATGTAACTCTGGTAAATGCGAGAAAAGATTCTGACGGAAATATCACAGAGTGCAAAGAGAGAACCGGACTGTGGGCGTGGAAGCATCCGCATCAGGCGGACGGAAGCGTGACTTATACAGAGCTGAAAGGCGATGTGCGTTTCTTTGATATGACCTTTGGATATACGGAACGCAAGATGGTGCTTCATGATCTGACGCTGTACGCAAAGCCGGGACAGAAGCTGGCATTTGTAGGTTCCACGGGAGCTGGAAAGACTACGATTACAAACCTGATTAACCGCTTCTATGATGTGCAGGACGGTAAGATCCGCTATGACGGCATCAACATCAACAAGATCAAGAAGGCAGATCTGCGCCGGTCTCTCGGAATCGTGCTTCAGGATACGCATCTGTTTACCGGAACGATCATGGAGAATATCCGGTACGGAAAGCTTGACGCGACGGACGAGGAAGTATTTGCTGCGGCAAGGCTTGCGCACGCAGATCAGTTTATCAATATGCTGCCCAACGGCTATAACACGCATCTGAGCGGCGACGGCGAGGAGCTCTCTCAGGGCCAGCGCCAGCTTCTCGCGATCGCGAGAGCGGCTGTGGCGGATCCGCCGGTTCTGATTCTGGATGAAGCGACCTCCAGTATTGACACGCGTACCGAGGCTATTGTGCAGAAGGGTATGGATAACCTGATGAAGGGACGTACGGTATTTGTAATCGCTCACCGGCTTTCGACCATCCGCAACAGTGACGCGATCATGGTTCTGGAGCACGGGCGCATTATTGAGAGGGGATCACATGAAGACCTGATCAAGCTGAAAGGAACGTATTACCAGTTATATACAGGAAAGCTGGAGCTTTCATAATACAGAGAATAGAAGAGGCACACCGCCGCGGTGTGCCTCTTCTGATTATCGGTTGTTGATCGCTGTGACAAGAGCGTCGATCGATGCGCGGATAATATCCGGATCCACGCCTGCGCCCCAGGCGAGCGAGCCGTCCGGCTTGCGGATTCCCACATAGGCGATCGCCTTGGAACTGGAACTCTGCTCCAGAGCGTGCTCCTGGTAAGTTACCAGATCGTACTTCAGGCCGTAAGCCTTCTTGAGCGCATTGCTGACAGCGTTCAGGCGGCCGTTTCCGGGAGCTTCGGTTACAGTTTTTCTGCCGTTGTTCACGCTGGAGACAACGCTTGCCGTGATGCCGTCCGAAGTCTGCTGGAAATGCACTTCATGGATTGCGTACGGTGTGGTGACATTCTCAAAGGTCTGTTTGAACAGATCGAAGATTTCTTCAGGCAGCAATTCCTTGTGCAGATGGTCTGAGACAGCCTTTGCGGCGTATCCCATTGCCTCGCGCATTTTCGCCGGCAGATTCAGGCCGAACTTGGACTCGAGGATATAGCCTACGCCGCCTTTTCCGGACTGGCTGTTGATGCGGATGACGTCGGCGTCGTAATTCCTGCCCACGTCGGTGGGATCTATGGGCAGATACGGAACAGTCCAGTGATCCGGATCCTTCTCGTCGATCCATTTCATGCCCTTGGCAATTGCGTCCTGGTGAGAGCCGGAGAACGCGGCGAATACGAGTGCTCCGCTGTAGGGGCTTCGCTCACTGATCTTCATGCCGGTGTATTCCTCGTATTTTTCGCAGATATACGGCATATCTGAGAAGTCAAGCCCGGGATCCACGCCCTGAGCGTACATGTTCATGGCGAGAGTTACGATATCCACATTTCCGGTGCGCTCGCCGTTGCCGAACAGCGTTCCCTCAATACGGTCCGCTCCGGCGAGAAGGCCCATCTCGGCGTCAGCCACGCCGCAGCCGCGGTCATTGTGGGGATGCAGGGATACTACGACGTTTTCTCTGTATTTCAGGTTGTCGCACATGTACTCGATCTGGCTGGCGTACACATGGGGCATGGAGTGCTCTACGGTAACCGGAAGATTGATGATCGCTTTCTTATCGGGTGTGGGCTTCCATACGTCCAGAACGGCATTGCAGACCTCCAGAGCGTATTCAGGCTCCGTCCCGGTGAAGCTCTCGGGGCTGTACTCAAAAAGGAAGTTGCCCTCGGTCTCATCGGCCAGTTTCTTTAAGAGTGCCGCGCCGTCCACGGCGATTTTGAGGATCTCTTCTTTGGACTTTTTGAATACCTGCTCTCTCTGAGAAAGGGAGGTAGAGTTGTATACGTGGACAATAGCTTTCGGAGCGCCCTTTACCGCCTCAAATGTTTTGCGGATAATGTGCTCGCGCGCCTGAGTCAGTACCTGGATCGTTACATCGTCCGGAATCAGGTTCTGCTCGATCAGGGCTCTGAGAAATTCGTATTCTGTCTCCGAAGCTGCCGGAAAGCCGACCTCAATTTCCTTAAAACCGATTTTGACCAGCAGTTTGAAAAATTCGATCTTCTGCTCCAGGCTCATGGGGATTACCAGAGCCTGATTGCCGTCGCGCAGATCGACGCTGCACCATGCAGGAGCTTTGTCTACGTATTCCTTTTCAACCCATTTGGTACATTTCTGCGGGGGCATAAAATACTGTCTCACATATTTTTTATGATTCATCATAGCTTTTTCCTCCTTTTTATTAAAAAAGCCTTCCGTCTCCGAACTCCCATTTGGGATCGTTCAGAGACGAAAGGCTGCTATTCCTTACGCGGTACCACTCTGCTTCATGAAATCACTCATGCACTTCTCAGATACGGATGAAATACTCATCTTATATCTTTCCCCGGATAACGGTGGGGATCCGTCTGCGCCTACTCTCCGGAGATTTCAGGCAGCCGCTACAAGGTCAGTTCGCCATCTTCCATCCGCCGCTTTCCACCATCCAGCGGCTCTCTGTGCTCAGGTCCATGGGTACTAGTCCTCTTCAACGCTTTTTCTGTTTGAGTTAGTTATTACTTTACCACTGAAAAGCGTTCCTGTCAACAGAAAAATTTGCCGCAGATCTGGCAGAAGCCGAGTGTGAAAGACTGAAGAGTGGAAGTCTTCCTCGTTTTTATCGCCTTTTTTAATGAAAAAGTGGGGGCATTTTCGTGAAATAAGCCAAAAATGGCGTGCGGTTATTGACTTTGCGGTAGGGATTCCCTATAATTTCCCTGTAACATTCCAGAACGTGAAGAAATATGAGGAAAAAAGATATGAGAGCGGAAGAAATCATCCGCAGCGGGGAAGGGCACCGGATCATCCGGTTTCCCGGTGTGCGCAGAAGGGGACGGAGATTCCTGGTGTGCGCAGCCGCTGCAGCCGGTATCATACTGCTCCTGACTGTGCCGCTGGTACAGGAGAATTCCGGAAATACCTCCGGAGCGGCAGCGAAGGAGAATCAGGAAAAGGGCCTTGCCGGGCTGAACGGAATTATCTCCGGCATGAGTGTGATACAGATGAATAATCAGAAGACGAATCTTCTGGGAACCTCGTTTGAGCATGTGCTTGTCAGCCAGATTCGTTCGGAGACGAACGGAGCTTCAGAGCTGGACATGGGGGAGGAGGTTGCGCAGACAGTCAGCGAGCTGGATGATATTTCCAGTCAGTTTGCTGAGACAACCCGCATTTCCGACACAGATTATGAGACACTGCTCGCCATTGTGGAAGCGGAGGCAGGCGGCGAGGATCTGGAAGGACGAATTATGGTTGCAAATGTTATTTTCAACCGCGTCAAAAGTGATCAGTTTCCCGATAATGTGACGGATGTCGTCTGGCAGACGAGCAGCGGAGCGCCGCAGTTTTCTCCGACTGTGGACGGCAGAATTCACACTGTAGGGATTTCTGAGACTACACGAGAGGCGGTAAACCGTGCGATCGACGGAGAAGATCTCTCTCAGGGCGCCCTGTTTTTCGTGGCAAAGGACCAGGCGGAGAAAAAGAACGTGGAATGGTTCGACGCCAATCTGAAGTTTCTGTTTCGGCACGGGGTACACAGCTTCTATACTTACGCGGAAGCGTCATAATCACATGAACCCCATGATATCCTTTTTTTATTTTCAGGCTTGTCACAGAAAAATCCGTATGCTATAATCGTGAATAAATATTTTTACGTTTTACAAGAGTAAAGCGAAAGAAGAGAGGGAAAGGATGAGTATCATGGAAGTATTGTATAGTAGCACCCGGGGCGGCAGTGCCCAGGTAAGCGCGTCTGAGGCGATTTTAAAGGGGCTTTCCGAGGACGGCGGGCTGTTTGTACCCACCAGGATTCCGAAGCTGGATATCCCCATGGAGAAGCTGGCGAAGATGAGCTATCAGGAGACGGCTTACGAGGTGATGAGCCGTTTTCTCACTGATTTTACGGAAGAAGAACTGAAGTCCTGTATCGCGAAAGCGTACGATTCCAAGTTTGACACGGAGGAGATTGCGCCTCTCGTGAAGGCAGACGGCGCGTATTATCTGGAGCTTTTCCATGGAGCGACAATTGCCTTTAAGGATATGGCACTCTCTATTCTTCCGCATCTGATGACGACCTCGGCGAAGAAGAATCATGTGGAAAATGAGATTGTGATTCTGACAGCCACTTCCGGAGACACAGGGAAGGCTGCAATGGCAGGTTTTGCCGATGTTCCGGGAACGAGAATCATTGTATTCTACCCGAAGGACGGCGTAAGCCCTGTCCAGGAGAAGCAGATGGTGACCCAGAAGGGTGAGAATACCAGCGTTGTAGCGATCCGCGGCAATTTTGACGACGCGCAGACAGGCGTGAAGAAGATGTTCAATGACCGTGAGCTGGCGGCAGAGCTGAAAGAGAAGGGATTTCAGTTCAGCTCCGCGAATTCCATCAACATCGGGCGTCTGGTGCCCCAGATCGTATACTATGTGTACGCATACGCCAGCCTGGTGAGAAACGGCGAGCTGGCTGACGGCGAGCCGATGAATATCGTGGTTCCGACCGGCAATTTCGGAAATATTCTGGCAGCATACTATGCGAAGCTGATGGGACTTCCGGTGGCGAAGCTGATCTGTGCATCCAATGAGAATAAGGTTCTGTTTGACTTTTTCCGTACGGGCGCGTACGACAGGAACAGAGAGTTTGTCCTGACCTCCTCACCGTCCATGGATATTCTGATCTCCAGCAATTTGGAACGTCTGATCTACCGCCTGGCAGACAATGACGCGGACAGGAACCGTGAACTGATGGAGCAGCTTTCCGGAACCGGTAGGTACGAGATTTCAGAGGACATGAAGGAGAAGCTTTCCGATTTTTACGGCAATTATGCTGACGAGGAGGAGACAGCTCAGGAAATCCGCAGACTGTATGAGGACACAGGCTATGTGATTGATACGCATACTGCGGTGGCGTCTGCTGTGTACTGTAAGTACAAGGCGGAGACATCTGACGGTACGAAGACTGTGATCGCATCTACCGCAAGCCCGTTCAAGTTCTCCAGAAGCGTACTTCATGCCATTGATAAAAAGTACGATGCACTCGATGATTTTGCTCAGATTGACGAGCTTGCACGCATCGCGAACGTGAAGATACCGAATGCCATTGAGGAGATCCGTACTGCGCAGGTGCGCCATAATACCGTGGCAGACGTATCTGAGATGAAAGATACGGTTAAAAAGATTCTGGGGCTGCAGTAAGTAATTCCGAATTTATTCTTGTCAAAACGCGTATACTAGAGTATAATAAAACCATAGAAAAAGAACTTCCTGGGATGTCCGAGGCTCCCACTTATTTTTGAACCTACATTACTTTAAACGGGATTCCTACATTGTCTCATGGATGTCAGGCCGTCATTGCGCAGCGGAAGGCAGAAGTGTGACTGCGGTTGCCCACCTAGCATCAGCTAGGAGTCAAAAGGTGGGAAACGGCATTCTGGGAGTTAAAAAAGCAAAATGCCGCGAGAGTCCGGAAGGGCTCTTTTTTCATTAATACATATAATGAAGAAAGTCTGCCTGCCGGTTTTCTGTATAACAGGAGGAACAGAGATGCAGAAGAATTTTGGAATGGTACAGGAAAAAAAGGAAGCTGTGCTGTATGAGATGGAAAATAAGAACGGGATGAGAGCAGCCGTGAGCAGCTACGGTGCTGTGCTGGTGTCGCTGCTGGTTCCGGACAGGGACAAAAAGCTGCGGGACGTAGTGCTTGGATATGACACCGCGGAGGGATATCAGAGCGGAAAGAGCTGGTTTGGCGCGACGATCGGACGCTGCGGGAACCGCACCGAGAACGCGCAGTTTTCGCTGAACGGCACAGTCTTCCATCTTGGGAAAAATGAGGGTGAAAACAATCTGCACAGCGGTCCGGACCGTTATGACTTTAAGTTCTGGGAAGTTCTGGAGGCGGATACGTGCCATGTGAAGTTCTTCCGCCGAAGCCCCGACATGGAACAGGGATTTCCGGGAAATTTTGATGTTTCCGTGACGTATGAACTGACTGACGAAAATGAACTGAAGATTATCTACCACGGCGTCTGCGACCAGGATACGATAGCGAACATGACAAACCATTCTTACTTTAACCTGAACGGGCATGACAGCGGAAACGTGATGAAGCACACGCTGCGCCTGAATGCGTTGCATTATACGCCTGTGCGGGCGGATTCCATCCCGACCGGAGAAATAGCGTCTGTGGAGGGAACAGCCATGGATTTCCGCCGGGAGAAGGAGATTGGCAGAGATATCGGAGCCGATGAGGAGCAGCTTGCGCTGACCGGAGGCTATGATCACAATTATGTGCTGGATCAGCCGGGATTTGACATGCCATTTGCGGAGGTGAGAGGAGACCAGAGCGGTATTGTGATGAGGGCTTATACGGATTGCCCCGGCGTACAGCTGTATACCGCGAACTTTGTGGAACATGAGAAGGGAAAGAATGGGGCGGTCTATGAGAAGCGGGATGGCTTCTGCCTTGAGACGCAGTATTTCCCAAATTCCGCAAACGAAGAGAACTTCGCGTCCCCCATACTGAGAGCGGGAGAGACCTATGAGACTGAGACGGTCTACGCATTCGGAATCTGAGCGGACGCATAGACTTTCTCCGGGGTGCATATATTATACCTATGAATAGAAAACAGAAAGTAGAATTACTGCACCAGGCGCTGCTGCTGGTTTTGCTGCTGCTGGCGCTGTTCAGTGTGAAATATCTGCTGGACAGGCAGGAGAGCGTTACCGCGGCGGCGCAGAAAGAACAGCCGGAGGACACCGGGGAAAGTGAAACTTCCGGGGAGCAGATAAAGGAACAGGGAACAGACAGCGCAGAGCAGGCTCAGGGCGAGAGCAGTACCGATGCCGGGGAGACGCCGAAAGATGATGGAACGGCCGAGGCAGCAAGCAGCCAGGAGCAGGGAGAAGATGAGAATATCCGGGTGCTCCTGATGACTTCCGGTTATTCCGGTTACTATCACGATTCCGTTACGCTGCAGTGCGCGCAGAACTGGTATAAGGCCGGTCAGGAGGCGGCTCTGGCAGCGGGAAGCCAGGCGGTGCTCACCACAGAGGATCTGCAGATCGGAGAATCGGCATGCTTCTATCCGGAGGACAGCGGCGGTACGATTACGGTAGCGTCCATTACCCGTGACTGCGGAATGCCGTCTTATCCGGGCACACTGACTGTCTACCGGGAAGAGCAGGGACTGATTCTGGTAAACGAGCTCCCGCTGGAGGAATATCTGCGCTATGTAGTGCCGAGTGAGATGCCCGCATCCTATGAAATGGAAGCGCTCAAGGCTCAGGCGGTCTGTGCGAGGACATACGCCTGCCGGCAGATGGCGGGTGATTCCATGGAGCCGTACCATGCGGATGTGGACGACAGTGTTTCCTACCAGGTATACCATAACCTGGATGCGCAGCAGAATACAGACTTTGCAGTGCTTGCGACAAAAGGAAAGGTGCTTACCAGCGATGGGGAGCCGATCAGCGCCTATTTCTTTTCCACCTCGTGCGGTCATACCAGCACGGATGATGTGTGGAATGCGGAACAGACAGAGTCGTATTTAAAGAGCGTGTATCTGGACAGTGATGAACAGAAGTCACTGGACAGCGAAGAGGTATTTGCAGCCTTTATCACGAGCAGCGACACAGAGACGTACGACAGTCAGGAACCGTGGTACCGTTGGGAAGTGACGCTGCCGTTGGATTACCTGAACGGACAGTTCTCCTCCTATGGGATTGGGGATATCACAGGCATTCAGGTAGCAGAGCGCGGTGAGGGCGGGGCAGTGGCACAGTTGGAGGTCACCGGAACCAAAGGAAAGACTGTCCTGGAAAATGAGTACACAATCCGGGAGACGCTTTCCGCGAAAGGATACACGATTACGCGGAAGGACGGCTCGACAGTGGATTCCATGACACTGCTGCCCAGCGCTTATTTTATCTGTACGCCTGTGGAGGAAAACGGCACAGTCAGCGGCTATCGGTTTCAGGGCGGCGGATACGGGCACGGCGTCGGGATGAGCCAGAACGGAGCGAATCAGATGGCAAAAGAGGGGAAAAGCTGGAAAGAGATCCTGAATTTCTTCTATCAGAATATATCGATTGACGACAGGTCGAAGTTGGATGTCGCGTGACATACAGAGTAAAGAGAGAGGAAGCTATGAGGAAGTTATACAAGACGATTATCGGATTTACGAGGAGAATTTCTAGGGACAATGTCAGCGCTTACGCTGCCCAGAGCGCGTACTTTATTCTTCTGTCCGTCATTCCTTTTCTGCTTCTTTTGATGACACTGATAAAGTATACGCCGATCACAAAGGAGGAAGTCTCAGTTGTGGTGCTCCGGATTATTCCGGCGGAATTTCAGGGACTTGTAAGGGGAATTATCAATGAGGTCTATACGCGCTCACTGGCGGTGCTCCCCATTTCTGCCGTCACAGCGCTGTGGTCTGCGGGGAAAGGGCTGCAGGCGCTGAACCGCGGCCTGAATATTATTTATGGTATTCATGAGACGAGAAATTATGTGCTGACCAGGCTGCGCTCCATATTTTATACGCTTCTGGTGCTGCTTTCCATTATTCTGACCATGGTGCTCCTGGTGTTCGGAAACAGTATCCAGAAAGCACTGGAGGAGTATATCCCGGTGATTGCCAGGCTGACGGCGATGATTATCAGCATGAGAACAGCGATCACGCTCGCCGTTCTGGCTGGGGTATTCCTTCTGATCTATAAGTTTCTTCCAAACCGCCGTGCCACCTTCAAGAGTCAGTTCCCAGGGGCAATGATCTCGTCGGTGGCATGGGCGCTGTTTTCTTTCGGCTTTTCTCTGTATCTGGATTACTTTCCGGGCTTTTCCAACATGTACGGAAGTCTCACCACGATCGTGCTGGTGATGCTGTGGATGTATTTCTGCATGATGATCCTTCTGGTGGGAGCTGAAATCAACGCCTATTTTGAAGACCGCCTGCGCCGGTTCCACCAGGCGGCGCGTGAACGGATCCACGAGGAATACCTCCTGCTGACAGGAAACACAGAGGAAGACGAGGAGAAGAAGGCCTGATTCTGTCAGGCGCCGACGTATTCCAGAAGCGGCAGATCTGTTCACCTGCCGCTTTTTTTCTGTACAAGGCGAAAAAATTAAGATATAATGAAAAGTAAGCAGGCGGAAGCGGGCAATGCCTGGTTCCGCGGGCAGCATATCACAGTATGAAAAAACAGAAAAACCACATGAGGAATGAACTATGCAAGAGATAAGGGAACATCTCCGGGATATTCTCGGCAGTATTCCCGATGCTCCCGGCGTCTATGAGTTTCTGGGAGATCAGGGGGAGGTTCTGTACATCGGAAAAAGCAAATGTCTGCGAAAGCGGGTGCATTCTTACTTTACGCCGAATCCCGGGTGGGAGAAGGCAAAGCGGATGGTTCCCCGTATCCGGAACCTGAGGGTTACGGTGACGGAGACGCATCTGGAAGCAATGCTTCTCGAGTGTGAGAAGATTAAGCGGATCAGGCCGTATTATAATACGATGATGAAGCATGACCGCAGCTATATTTATCTTACGCTTGAAACGGACGCGAGAAGAAAGCCTCTGAAGATAACGCCGGAACGGGAGGAGCTGTCCCTGGGACCGTTTCGGAAGAAGAGGAGGCTGCAGGAGACAATAGACAGCCTGCGCAGTCTGTATCCGATTGTCCGTACAGAGAGCGGCTACATATTTCAGTATCATATTTTCCCCGCAGAGATGTCAAAGGAAGAGTTTGCCCAGAACCGCAGGGCGCTGGAAGCGATGTTTTTCTCGTCAGAGGAGACGGCGCTTTTTTGTCATGCTCTGGAACTTCTCATGAAAGAGGCAGTGGACGGCGAGCACTATGAGCGTGCGCTCAGATACCGGGACCTGACAGCGAATCTGAAGTGCCTGGAGGGGTGTCTGGAACGTTACAGGATCTGGACGGATCAGACTCTTATTTACGGCGTTCCCGTACAGGCAGGGTACAGACTGTTCTTTATCCGGCAGGGGCAGGTGACAAAGACAGAGACTGCGCCGGATTTTTCAGAAAAGACACGCAGCGCTTTCGCGCGCAGGGCATACCGGGATCTGGAAAATGGTGATATCTCCCTGCAGCAGAGCGATAAGGCGCTTCTGGATTATCGCGATATCCTATGGGCAGAGCTGTCCGGGGCGGATCCGGAGATGGTGGTTTACACAGGAAAGGAGATCTGAGATATGGAACATGTGATTTTAGGGAAAACAGGAATCCGGGTGAGCAAAAACGGATTCGGAGCGCTGCCGATTCAGCGCGTGGCGAAGGCGGATGCGGTTTATCTTCTTCAGAAAGCTTTTTACAACGGCATCAATTATTTTGACACTGCCAGAGCATACTCGGACAGTGAGGAAAAGCTCGGGGCTGCGTTTTCCTATACGCGCGACAGGCTGATCATCAGCACCAAGACGGCGGCGCAGACAGCGGAGGGCTTCTGGAAGGATCTCGAGGAGAGCCTTCGGATGATGAAGACGGATTATATTGATATTTACCAGTTCCATAATCCGGCATTCTGCCCGAAGCCTGGAGATGAATCGGGGCTGTATGACGCTGCCCTGAAGGCGAAGGAGCAGGGCAAGTTCCGCCATATCGGCATCACGAACCACCGCATCGCGGTGGCAAAGGAAGCGGTTGAATCCGGTCTGTATGAGACACTGCAGTTCCCGTTTTCATACCTGGCTGCCCCGGCAGATCTGGAGATCGTGGAGATGTGCCGCAGCGCGGGGATGGGATTTATCGCGATGAAGGCCCTCTCCGGCGGGCTGATACATAATTCAGCATGCGCGTACGCCTATATGGCGCAGCCGCAGTTTGCCCACGTTGCTCCGATCTGGGGAATTCAAAGAGAGAGCGAACTGGATGAATTCCTGTCCTATCAGACCTGTCCGCCGAAGCTGACCGGAGAGATGAAGCGGATTATGGAGAAGGACAGAGAGCAGCTTTCCGGCGATTTCTGCCGCGGCTGCGGTTACTGCATGCCATGTCCTGCAGGCATTGAGATCAATAACTGCGCGCGCATGAGCCTGATGCTGCGCAGAGCGCCGCAGGAGGGATGGCTGTCTGAAGAGTGGCAGGCAAAGATGAAGAAGATTGAGAACTGCCTGCACTGCGGAAGCTGTATGAAGAAGTGCCCGTACGGCCTGAATACGCCGCTGCTTCTTGAGAAAAATTACGAAGATTATAAGACGTTTTTATAAGGAGAAAGACGCATGTATGACGTATGCATTTTTGACCTGTACGGCACGCTGGTAGATATCCATACGGACGAGGAAGACATCCATGTCTGGGAGAAGCTGGCGCTGTTTTATGGATATTATGGGGCCGGGTATGAGCCGGAGGAGCTGAAGAGCGCATACCGGCGAATTGTAGACCTGCTCTCGGGAGGCGAGAAGCGCCTGCGGAATGATTCTCACGAAGCATTTCCGGAAATTCAGATCGAGAAAGTGTTCCTGCGGCTGTTTGAGAAAAAGGGAGTGGATGCGGATCAGAAACTCGCCATCCATGCGGGACAGTTTTTCCGCGCGCTGTCTACAGAGTATATACGGCTGTACGACGGAACCAGGGAGATGCTTATGCGGTTAAGAGAGAGCGGAAAGAAAATCTATCTGCTCTCCAACGCGCAGAGAATTTTCACGGAGTATGAGATGAATGCCCTGGGAATTACAAAATATTTTGATAAGATCTATATTTCCTCTGACTGCGGCTGCAAGAAGCCGGATCTGAGTTTTTTTGAGAAGCTGATCTCAGAGTGCGGCGTCGATAAGCGGCGCGCCGTCATGGTGGGAAATGACGGGATCTGCGATATCCTCGGGGCAAAACGGGCAGGGCTTGCGGCGCTTTATGTCCGTTCCAACATCTCCCCTGAGGAGGAACTCCCGGCGGCGGACCATGTGCTGCCTGCCATGGATATGAAAGAGATTTCCCGGATTCTGCTGGGGGAAACCTGTTGAAGACAAAGGATGGAAGGAGTAGTTGAATGGACTTATACCTGTTACTGATTGGAGCTGTGATCCTGAGCTGTATTTTATTCAGCCGCCTGCTGCGAAAGATCCCCCTTCCATCCCTTCTGATCTTTATAGCGCTGGGCATGCTGCTCGGAGAGAACGGAATTCTGGGAATTACTTTCAATAATTACAGCATTTCGAATGCGATCTGCTCCGTGAGCCTTATTTTCATCATGTTTTACGGAGGCTTCGGAACCAATCTTTCGTGCGCCCGCCCTGTGCTTCTGCAGGCGGGGGTAATGTCCACGCTGGGCGTAGTGTTCACGGCTTTTCTCGTGGGAGCGTTCGGCTGCTTTGTGCTGGGCTGTTCCTGGCTGGAGAGCCTGCTGATCGGCTCGGTTATCTCCTCTACCGACGCTGCATCAGTATTTAATATTTTAAGATCCAAGAAGCTTTCACTGAAATATCACACGGACTCTCTGCTGGAAGTGGAGTCCGGATCCAACGATCCGGTATCCTATATGATGACCACCATTTTACTGACTCTGTTGTCCGGGCAGGAGATTTCCATTCCGCTGATGTTCGCCAAACAGATCGGCTTCGGCATTGTCTGCGGACTGCTGATCGGGAAGCTGGCAGTGCTCATACTGAATTCCTCGATTTTTACAGGAGAACATGAGCGGACAGTCCTTGCGTTTTCCGTAGCGGTGTTGGCTTACGCCCTGCCGTCCGCGCTCGGCGGAAACGGATATCTGAGCGTATACCTGTGCGGTATTTTCATGGGAAATTCCGCTCTTCCGCAGAAGAGATATCTCGTGCACTTTTTTGACGTACTCACTGATGTCGCGCAGGTGCTTATTTTCTTCCTGCTGGGACTTCTGGTGACGCCTCTGGAGCTGCCTGCAGTGGCGGGCCCGGCGCTGCTCTTAATGCTTTTCCTGACTTTTATCGCAAGGCCTCTGGTGAGCGCCGTGCTGCTGGGATGTTTCCGCGCCAGGAAGGAGCAGATCGGCGTCGTCTCATGGGCAGGCCTGCGGGGAGCGGCTTCGATCGTATTCGCGATCATGGCGGTGCTTCAGGGCGCCATGCTGCGGTACGATCTGTTCAACCTGGTATTCTGTATTGTACTGTTTTCCATTGCTTTTCAGGGAACGCTGCTTCCGTGGATATCCCGGAAGCTGGGCATGATCGATGAGACATCCGATGTGCGCAAGACATTTACGGACTATCAGGAAGAGAGCGATATCAATTTTGTTAAAATAGCAATCGGAAATACGCATCCGTGGAAAGGTAAGCGCCTCAGGGAAATTCTTTCGCTGAAGGGACTGCTGGTAGTCATGATTTTAAGAGGAGAGAAGACTCTGGTTCCCCACGGGGAAACAAGGGTCTGTGAGGGGGATATACTGGTGCTTGCTGCAAGGGAATTTGAGGGCAGCGATACTCTGGAGCTGAGGGAAATATCGGTTGACAGAAATCACAAATGGAACGGAAAGCGCATTCAGGATCTGAATCTTCCGTCCGGCAGCCTGATTGTGATGATTCAGAGAAAGAACCAGACGATCATCCCGAGGGGAAATACGCTGATTAAGGAACAGGATGTTCTGGTAGAGGCGGATATTATAAAACCGTAAGGAGAAAACTATGTGGAATCGTGCAACGATAAAAAAGGAAAGCCGCGCCGTCCTGCGCGGCAATTACTGGAAAATACTTGGAGTAACACTTCTGGTTCTGTTTATGACGAGCGGAATGCGGCTCAGCACTCACATCGACAATGCCACGGCATACTTTTTCGGAGGGCGCTTTGAGACTCCCACAAACGCGGATATCATCAATGAATGGTATGCGAGCATCCAGGAGGCCGGAATGCAGGGGGATAACCGGGTGCTCGAGTATCTCGGGGAGCGCTACACCCCGAAAAAGGGAGTGCTGGCGCAGTTTTATAACAGGATGACCGCGGATAAGTCCGCGCTGTACGGATTTTTGAACGCGCTGAATGATATGGCGTTCAAAAATCATTTCGGACAGGGTATCATCATTCTGGCAGGAGTAATTTTGCTGCTTCTGTTTCTTGTCTTCATAGCGAATGTCCTGCAGGTGGGAAGGTGCCGCTTTATCCTGGAATCGTGTTCGTATAAGGAAACGCGCTTTGAACGCATCCTGTTTCCATGGAGGGTAAAGCGATGGCGGAATGTTTCGCTGATTATGTTTAAAAAATCGCTGCTTCTTTTGCTGTGGGATCTCACGATTGTCGGAGGATGGATCAAGCGGTATTCCTATCAGATGGTTCCGTATCTGGCAGCAGAAAATCCGGATATGGACCACAGGGAGATTTTCCGGCTGTCCATGGAGATGATGAGAGGAAATAAATTCCGCGCGTTCCTTCTGGATCTGTCGCTGACAGGATGGTATCTGCTGAACATTCTGACACTGGGCATTCTCAGATATTTCTTCATTCTGCCCTACACGGAAGTCATCTATGGAAAGCTGTATCTGTCTCTCCGCGCGGAAGCTCTGGCACAGCGGCCTGAGCTGGCGCGGTATATGAACGACCGCCTGCTCTGCCCGGGAAACGGCGCGCCGGAGTATCCGGTAGAGAGTTATCCGCTGTATAATCCTGCCGTGAAGCGCTGGATTCGTATTCACTATGACAGAAAGTATTCCTGGACTTCGCTGGTTCTGATGTTCTTTACATTTTCTTTCATCGGATGGCTCTGGGAGGTGTCGCTGCACCTGTTCGGCGACGGCGTCTTTGTCAACCGCGGTTTCTTCCATGGCCCATGGCTTCCGATCTACGGGACAGGGGGCGTCCTGGTGCTGGTGCTTCTGAAGCGGTTCGCGAAAAAGCCGTGGCTGACGTTTCTTCTCGCGATCGTAGTCTGCGGCACGGTAGAATACCTTGTGGGCTGGTTTTTGTGGGAGACACAGAAGATGTACTGGTGGAACTACTCCGGCTACTTCCTGAACCTGCACGGAAGGATCTGTGCGGAAGGACTGATTGTCTTCGGATTGGGAAGCTGCGCTTTTATTTATATTCTTGCGCCGCTCTTTGATGAGCTCTTCCGCAGGATTCCGAAGAAGGCGGCCGCGATTGTGTGCGCGGCGCTGATGATCGTGTTCGCCGCAGACGCTGTCTATTCCCTTATCAGCCCGAACAGCGGGGCGGGAATTACGGATTATGAACATACCTCGCAGCTGTAAGTTCTTTTATTCCTGTTTTGGCGGCGCGGTGGAGCCGCGCACCAGGAGCTGTATCGGAACGATGGTCTGCTCCAGGGTGTGCTGCTTTTTCTCTATCATATCTACCAGGCGTTTCGCGGCAAGCTGGCTGATCTCGAAGCAGGGCTGAAACACGGTGGTCAGCGGAGGCAGGAGAAATTCCGTAATCTGCTGACCGTCAAATCCCACGAGTGAGACATCCCCCGGAACGGAGAAGCCGTGTTCTGACAGCAGGCGAAGAAGTTCCACGGCACAGTAATCATTGCCGCAGACAAAAGCAGTGGCCTCTTTATTCTGCACGGCACGGCAGACGGCCTCGCCCTCCTGGAAAGAAAGAACGGGAAAATCTTCCCGCAGCCCATGGCGCTGCATGGCAGTCACATAACCGCTGTGGCGGACGATTTCCGCCTGATTGGAAGCTGCGGCAGCGACAAACTGGATGTTTTTGTGCCCGAGAGAGATCAGATGTTCTGTAGCCTGAAAAGTGCCGTCAAAGTTGTCGCAGACTACAGAATTTACCGGAAAGTGCTCCGGATAGCGGTCGATCAGCACAAAGGGAATGTTGTGCTGCTTCAGTTTCAGAAACATATTCCTGTTTTGCTCCGGGGAAACAGGGAAAATAATCAGTCCGGACAGCTGATTGTCGATGGCCTGGTCAATAAACTGATTTTCCAGCTCAATCCGGCTGTTGGTGGCTTCGATCAGCATGGAATACCCCCGTTGGGCAAAGTAGCCCTGCGCGCCTCTTACATGCTGCATCAGTGTGTCGTCCATCTGCTCGCTGAGGGGAAGAATGAAGGAAACCGTGCGCGGCGTGGCGGGAACCGAAGGTTCGGGGATCGCAATGCTGCTGACAAAGGTTCCCTTTTTTTTGATCCTGCAGATGACGCCCTCGCGAGCCAGGTCCGTCAGAGCCTTCCTCGTGGTGGTAAGGCTGAAAGCAAAGCGTGCGGCAAGCTCCTCCTCAGTGGGAAGCTTATCGCCGGACTTCAGTTCGCCGGATTCTATCATGGAAAGAATATGACGTTTCATCCTTTCATATTTTGGTACTTTTCTTTCGGATTCACATTGATTCATATAAAGAACTCCTTCTATCAGTTTTGATAACCAAACTTCTTTTGCTTCTGCCTCAGATGTATTTATTATATGGTATTATAGGGAAAAAATCAACAACGCATAATAAAAACGCTATTTATTTTTAAACAACTTCTGCTTCAAGGCAGAAATTCATGTTAATAAGCGTAATATTCAACAATAAAAAGATAAAAATAGGGATTTACAAACGAAAAAAACCATTATATAATAACGATAACAAATGCATTGGAAAAATTAAAACGCATTTTAATTTAACAAGAGATCAGGATTTTATGTGGAGGAAAGAAGATGGATATGCTGCAGCACAGCGAAAAAATTGGAAGACAGCTGTCCGTTCTTAAAGAATGGATGGATGTGGAACAGAAATGTATACCGGCATTTCGGATGCTTCGCATGTATGAGCGGGCTGAACAGCCGTCATCCCTTGATTTCGGCTCTATGGAAGAGAGCGTTCCGGGGTGGGTGGAAGGCAAAGCGGGTGAATACCTGTATTTTGCCGTTACGACTGTCATTCCGGACGCATGGGAAGGAAAGCGCGTGGCTTATCGGCTGACCACAGACCGGCAGGCAAAATGGGCTCCCTGCAATCCCCAGGTAATGCTGTATGTAAATGGACGGGCAGCAATGGGGATGGATATGAATCACACGGAAGTTCTGCTTGCGGAGAAGGCTTCCGGAGGAGCGGAGTATCGTCTGGTACTGGCGGTTTTTGTGGGAGACTCGGATATTTCTTTCTGGCCGGAGTCCCGGCTGGTGGTACTGGATGAGGATACCGCGCAGCTTTATTATGATCTGAAGGTGCCCTACGACGTGGCGTGTCTGCTGCCGGAGGGAAGCACCGGACGGCTTCGCCTGATTGACGTTCTCAATGAAACGTGTAACCGGCTGGATTTGCGGCGCCCCCACTCGGAAGCGTATTGGGCTTCTGTCAGGGAGGCAGAAAATTATATTCACGAAAATCTCTATGAGGCTATGTGCGGGGAGAGCGACGCCACGATCTGCTGTGTGGGACACACCCACATTGATGTGGCCTGGCTGTGGACTCTGGCAGTAACCCGGGATAAGGCGGTTCGAAGTTTTACCACAGTGCTGGAACTGATGCGCAGGTATCCGGAGTTTCGATTTATCTCCAGTCAGCCCCAGCTCTATGAATTTGTAAAAGAAAATGCTCCGGACGTGTATGCGGAGATTCGGGAGCGGGTCAAAGAAGGACGCTGGGAACCGGAGGGCGGCATGTGGCTGGAGGCAGACTGCAATCTCTCCTCCGGGGAAGCGCTGGTGCGCCAGTTCCTGTATGGGAAAACATTTTTCCGGGAGGAGTTCGGCAAGGAGAGTGAGATTCTCTGGCTTCCGGACGTATTCGGTTACTCCGCGGCTCTGCCTCAGATTATGAAGGGGTGTAAAGTGCGCTACTTTATGACCTCCAAGATAAGCTGGAACGAGTATAATATGATGCCCTACGATACTTTCCGGTGGGAAGGACTGGACGGCACGCAGATCCTGACCCATTTTATCCCCACCCAGGGACTGGTGAATACGATTACGGAGCGCAGGAGTTTCGGAACCACCTACAGCGGATACCTTGCGCCCAATGAGGTGATGGGAAGCTGGAACCGGTATCAGCAGAAGCTGCTGAATACAGAGACTTTGATGCCCTTCGGTTTTGGCGACGGCGGCGGCGGTCCCACGCAGGAGGAGCTGGAATATCAGAGGAGAATGGAGCAGGGAATTCCGGGATGTCCCAGAACGAAGCTGACCGCGGCGGGAGAGTTTTTCCGGAAGCTGGAAGCGGACTGCGGGGACAGCGGAAAGCTGCCTTTATGGGTAGGAGAGCTGTACCTGGAATATCATCGGGGGACTTACACTTCCATGGCCCGGAACAAGAAATATAACCGGCGGATGGAATACGCCTGCCAGAACCTGGAGCTTTTCGGCCTGCTGGAGCAGAAGCTGGCCGATGGGGAGTATCCGGAAGAACTCCTTCACAAACACTGGAAAACGCTGATGTTAAATCAGTTCCATGACATACTGCCGGGTTCCTCCATCAAAGAGGTGTATGAGGAGAGCAAGGAACAGTACGAACAGGCTTTAGCGGAAAACAGACAGCGCAGCTGTGAAGCTCTTGAGAAGGTCGCGGATGCTGTCGACGCTCCGGCCCGGACTCTGGTTACGTTTAATCCCAACAGTTTCCGGGAGGATGCCCTGGTCGTGACAGAACTGCCGGAAGGGATAGAATGTCCTGCAGTGTATGACGAAGATGCTGTCATACCAGCCCAGATTACAGGGGAAGGCAGGATGGTATTCCTGGCGCCGGGGGTTCCCGCAAAAGGATATAAAACTTTTACAGTGCAGGAGAGCCAGGCGGCTGCGGCAGATGAGAGCCTGACAGTGGAAAAACAACGGATGGAAAACCGTTTCTTCCGGCTGGAACTCAACGAAAAGGGACAGTTTACGAGTATTTACGATAAGCGGGCTCATCGCGAAGTGCTGCCGGAGGGGCAGTGCGGAAACGTGTTTATGAGTTATGAAGACCGGCCTCACAACTGGGACGCCTGGGATATTAACATGTACTACACAGAGAAGTCCTGGGAAATCGGAGACGGGGCTGAGATTACAGTAATAGAGAAAGGCCCGGTGCGGGTTGGGCTTCGCATACGGCATAAGTATCTGAATTCCGATATTGAGCAGAGAGTGTACTTATACGCGGATCTGCCCCGTATCGATCTGGAGCACGATATCCATTGGGAAGAGGAGCATATTTTACTGAAGCTTCTGTTCCCCACGGATATACATGCCAACGAGGCAACGTTTGACATTCAGTATGGCAATGTGAAACGTTATACCCACGCCAACACTTCCTGGGACGCTGCAAAGTTCGAGGTGTGCATGCACAAATGGATGGATGTGTCCGAGGAAGGATATGGACTCAGTATTCTCAATGACTGCAAATACGGCTGTAATGTCCGGGAGGGCGTGATTGGCCTGACTCTGCTGAAATCGGCCACTTCTCCAAATCCGGAAGCCGACAAAGAGGACCACAGTTTTACTTTTTCCCTGTATCCCCATAAGGGCGGATGGCGGGAGGCCGGCACAGTGGCCCAGGCATATTATCTGAATAATCCTCTGCAGACAGTGGTGAAGAAGACTGAGGGAGGAATCCTGGCAAAAGAGTTCTCCTTTGTGACCTGCCAGGAACCAAACGTTGTGGTTGAGGCGGTGAAGCAGGCGGAAAAAGGAAACGGAATCATCGTGCGTCTCTATGAGTGCTGCGATCGGCGGACAAAGGCAGAACTTCGCTTTGGCCTCCCGCTGCGAAGCGCGGCAGTCTGCAATATGCTGGAGGAAGAGGCGCAGCCGCTGGCCTTTGAGAAGGATACGCTGAAGCTGTCTTTCCGGCCCTACGAAATTAAAACACTTTTGCTGGAATTTTAACTCTTTTGTATTAAAAATCAGAGTAAAATGCAGAATTAAGAGTTGGAAGTCGGGAGCGCTTGCTATTATAATGTTTTCAGGATTGCAGCAGCAATCTGCGGCAGCACCGGGAAGATACCGTATGCCCTAAAATATTGAAAGTATTACAGAAAGGATCTTGTGTGATGACAGAGAGAGAACGATTTATCAAAACCTTAAAATGCGAAAAAATCGGAGGAAGAGTACCTCACTTTGAACTGGTATTTTTCCTGACTATGGAAGCCTTCGGGAAAATGCATCCCCAGCATCGCCTTTACAGCCAGTGGGATCAGATGAGCCGCGAGGAGCAGAAAATGCAGATTAACGATGTTGCGGACGTCCTCATCGATACGGCGAAGAAGTACAACCACAGCGCTATTTTCGTACAGCACAATCTGACCGGCGTCGACAATATGCAGAGGCTGCTGGAGGCGATCCGGGAAAAATCCGGTGATGAGTATTACCTTATGATGCACGGCGATCCCACCTGGGCGATTCCGGACGGCGATTCCATGATGGACTTTGCTGCGGAGATGCTGGAAGAGCCGGAGAAGCTGAACGAGATTTCCAAGCGCCGCATTGACGAGCATTATAAGATGGCGCAGGAACTGGACAAGAGAGGACACCTTCTCGACGGATTTACGCTCTGCTCCGACTATTGCTTCAATGTAAATCCCTTCTTCTCCCCGAACCAGTTCGCGGAACTGGTTGCGCCCTACTTAAAAGAAATCATCGATATCTATCATGACATGGGATATTATGTAATTAAGCACACGGATGGAAATATTATGCCTATCCTGGATCAGATAGCGGCATGCGGTCCGGATGCTATCCATTCTCTGGATCCTCAGGGCGGCGTAAGTATTCCGGAGGTCCGCAAGATTGTAGGCGACAAGATTGCCCTGATCGGAAATGTGAACTGCGCGCTGCTGCAGAACGGCACTGACGAGGAGTGCGACGCGGATGTAATGCGCTCCCTGAACGAGGGAATGGCTACCGGCGGCGGTTACATTTTCTCTACATCCAACTGCGTATACACCGGCATGCCGTTAAAGCGTTATGAGCGTATGCTGGAGCTGTGGAAACAATACGGAGTTTATAAATAAACAGAAAAAAGCAAATGACAGGCAGGTAGTCTGCGGGCAGCGGCATTGAGTAAAAGGCTTTTTTCTCCAGAATACCGGAGGAAAAAGCCTTTTTATATAAGAATGGGAGGTTTATACATATGAATCCATTGATTGAACGGCAGGGGGTATGTGACCCGCACATTCACATTTATGAGGGAAAGGCATATCTGTATGCCACACATGACAATTTCAGTCCGGGAAGAACCGGCTTTGAGATGACCGAGTGGCAGATCTGGTCCTCTGAGGATCTGGTGCACTGGACTCTGGAGAGGACGGAAAAACCTGAGGATTTTTACTGCGGTCCGATTGACCAGTGCTGGGCTGTGGACGCAGCTTTCAGGGACGGAAAGTATTACTGGTATTTTTCGGAGGGAGCGAAAGCCGTGGGCGTCGGGGTGTCCGATTCTCCGGCAGGACCTTTCAAAGAGGCTCTTGGGCATTATCTGGTGGGACCTCAGACGCCGCCGGTGAATGTTTCAAAATGGGATCCCTGCGTGTTTGTGGATGACGACGGGGAAGCGTATCTTATCTGCGGCTCCACCTTCGGGACGGACGAATATCTGATTGCCCGGCTGAACCCTGATATGTGTTCTCTGGCAGAGCCTCTGCGGGAGATTGAATATATCGGAACGCCCAACCGGGAGGACAAGGCAAGTATTCATAAGGAAAACGGGATTTACTATCTGACCCACGCTTCCTTCTACGCTACTTCGGACAATGTATACGGTCCCTACGTTTACCGGGGCAACACCGGAGCAAATGTAGATCACGGCAGCTTTTTCACCTACCGGGGACAGACGTATCAGGCCAGCGGCGGGCTGGACAACCCCAGCAATGTGTTCCGGGCTTCTTATCTGGCGTACTGCCATTACCGGAAGAACGGGGATATTGTAGTGGATCAGGTTCCCATAGCCTACGGCGTGGGCCAGTACGACGCGGGATGGAGACGGATCGAAGCGGAATGGTTCTTTGAATGCAGTCAGGCCGTAAAGCAGGAGATTTCCGGAGGCGGATTCGGAATGGGAGAGCTTACCAGTGAAAGCTGGCTCCATTTTCCAAACCTCAATCATATGAATAAAAACGCGGTCCTGACGGTCCGCTATGCGAATCTCGCTCAGGAGGGACTTCTGGAAATCCGGGAAGGCTCCTGTGATGGAACACTGCTGGGAAGCTGCGCCCTGCCCGGGACAGGTTCCGGGGAGAAGTTTGAGACGGCGGCGGTACAGCTGTCCAACGACGCGGGTCCTCACTCCCTGTTCCTGGTGGTGAAAGACGGAAATATTATTCTGGACTGGTTTGCCTTTGACATGGAGAAAAATCACTCCAACGCAGAGGCAGCCCGGGGCGTGCTGAAAGGTGAGGCAGCGGTGAAGGTCTGTGATTTTGGAAGCAATGGCCAGGCGGTCTCGCTGACAAAGGAGGGCGACGGCGTTCAGCTGTTTCTGGATGGCGGAGCAGGCGGCGAATGCTCCTGGACAATTCGGTATCAGGCGGCGGGAGAGGCGGCGCTTCAGTACCGCGTGAACGGAGGAGAGCAGCGGACGCTGGAACTGCCGGGCGCCATGACAGAGCTGTCCATGACCGCGTACATGGAGCCGGGAATCAATGCTGTGGAACTGTATTTTGACGCGGAAGCGAAAGAGCCTGTCCTCGTGGACTCTCTGCGTGTGGAGACAGACGGAAACCGTTACCGCTCCTACGCGGCTGGAAACGGTATTGTGGAGCCCATGGGCAACGGCTGCTGGAACGGCCTGCCTCAGCGGGAGAGCGACAGGTATGCCTTCAGCGGACGGTGCGTGTGCCATTTAGAGCAGCCGGGGCACCGTATTACGATTCCGGATGTGGACGGCGGAGAAAACGGCGGAAAGGTGCGCATTAAGATTCGCTACGGGAACGGCGGAGATAAGGAACACACAGTTCGGTTAAAGACCAACGGAATCTGGGGAGATCTTGTGACTCTGCCCCCTACAGGAGGCGTGCGGATGGAAGACGCCCGGACAGCAGAGTCCGCACTGGAGCTTAAACCGGGCAGAAACCGTGTGGTTTTGATGATGAACGAACAGGCAGAGCCGGGGATCTGCATAGACGCGGCTTCCGTGGTGCCTGCAGAATAACAAAGCGGGACAGAGGTAAAAACGCATGAAAAAACTGAAATTTTACGTGATTTCCCATACACATTGGGACAGAGAATGGTACCAGAGCTTTCAAAACTACCGTTACCGTCTGGTGCGCATGATGGACAATCTGATTGAGGGATTGGAGAAGAATGAGGAGTATAAGGTATTTCACCTGGACGGGCAGACGATTGTACTGAACGACTATCTGGAAATCCGGCCGGAGATGAAAGAACGTCTGCAAAAGCTGATTCAGGACGGACGAATCCTGATCGGGCCATGGTATGTGATGCCGGATGAATATCTCATAAGCGGAGAATCTCTGGTGAAAAATCTCCAGATGGGCCACAGAATTTGCGAGGAATACGGCGCAGAACCCATGAAAAACGGATATTTGACGGACATTTTCGGACATAACAGCCAGTTTCCCCAGATTTTAAACGGCTTTGAGATCCACTCCGCCACCCTCTACCGGGGAATCGGCGATTATGAGAAGGACGCGTTCTGCTGGAAGTCTCCGGAAGGCAGCGAGGTGATTGCCGCCAAGCTGGAGTCGGAGCGTTCTTACTCCAACTTCTATTTTGCGGTGCGCTGGCCTTTTGAGGGGAAAGAGTTTGACGAGGCGGAGGCCGTGGAGAGAATGAAGATTCTTGCGGACCGTGCCCGCCGGATGGCAGCCTCCGACGCGGTTCTTATGATGGACGGCGTGGATCACAGCGGTATGGAGCCGGAGATTCCCAGACTTTTGAAGCTCTTTGAACGCGAGATTCCGGATGTGGAGTTTATCCATGCGGGCATTGAGGAGTATTTTAAGCAGCTTGACAAGAATCTGCTGGATGTCATCGAAGGCCCCCTCTACCATGTGGCGGAGCGCGGAATCAACAATCAGGTATTGAAAAATGTGCTGTCCTCCATGGTGCATTTAAAGCAGGCCAACGACAAATGCGAGACGTATCTTACCGCAGTGTCAGAGCCTCTGAATGCTTTCTGTGAAATGAACAGCGACAGGTTAAAGAGTTACCTGCGGGATGATTACTCCCTTGCGCCCAGGAGAAATTATCTCGATAAGGCATGGGAGTTTCTGATTCAGAATCATCCCCACGATTCCATCTGCGGCTGTTCCCTGTCAGACGTGCACCGGGACAATGAGTATCGGTTCCGTCAGGCTCAGCAGATGGCGGAAATTTCAGCCCGGGACTGCGTCAATGTCATTGCCCGGAATATCCGCTGCGCCGGAGACCATCAGGAGGCGGTGCTTCTGTATAACCCCTCCCAGAAGCCGGTGAAGGGTGTGCAGGTATTTGAACTGCCGGTAAGGCGTCATGACAATCCGAACCGCAGATTTTACAACAGTGAAAACCAGTTTCTGGAGGTACAGGTGCTGAGAGAAGAGGACGAGCTGTATCCGAATCACAGGCTGCTGCAGCTGATAGAGTTTCATTCCCTCTCACGTCTGACCGTGGCGGCGGATATTGAGATCCCGGCTTTCGGCTATACAGTGATTTACTGCGATAATCTGCAGAGTACCTTTATGCCGGGGGAGAAGCCTTACGGATACGAACAGTACCAGCCTCCGTACCGCTTACAGGGCGGCCAGATGACGGGCCATCACCGGATAGACAACGGCAGGCTGATTGTGAAGCTCAACAGCCGGGGCCTTCTGGATGTGACGGTGAAAGAGACGGGACGTACGCTCAGAAATCTTCATCTGCTGGAAAACCGTTCGGATATAGCAGAAGGATGGAACTGGAGACCGGCGCCGTATGATAATGTTATTTTCGGTGACAACAGCCTGGAACAGTTCGGCGTTCTCTCCGACGGGCCGTGCTGTACGGTATGGAAGCTGACCTACGCGCTGCGGCTTCCGGTGAAAGCTGAGGCGAGCTTAAAGCGCAGAAGCAAAGAGGAACAGATTCAGCGTGTGACTACCACAGTGACAGTGCCGAAGGGCAGCGAGCTCCTTTATTTTGAGACGACCCTCACCAACCACACGGAGAATAACCGGCTTCGGGTGCTGTTCCCCACGGAATCCGCAGAGGACTGCTTTTATACCAAGACACCTTTTGATTTTGTAAAATGGAATGTGGCCCATGAAGATGATACCCATCGCATCGAACCGGATACACTTGTACATCCCTCTCAGGGAATCAGCCGGATCGGCGAGGACGATGCGGCGGTGGCTCTCTACAGTAAAGGGCTTTATGAAATCGAAGTGACGGAAAATCAGGAGCGCGCCCTGGTTCTGACGTTATTCCGCGCCGCTGAGTTCGAGACCGGAACGGCTCACCCGGAGGATATCAAAATGCAGAGGACTATGACGTTCCACTACGCGCTGTCTCTGAGCAGACAGTCAGGAACGCAGACGCTTCTTCAGGGCGAGCAGTACCGCGCCGGAATCAAGGACTTTGTCTTTAAACAGAATGAGAAGGCGGAGACTCTTGCGGGCAGCATGTCCTTCCTCCAGGTGGATGACTGCGAGAAAATCATCTCCCATATTTCCAGCGAGGGCAGCAGCTTCTGCCTGCGGCTCTATGATGTCAGCGGCAAGGAGGAGACTGTGACGGTGAAGCTCCCATATAAGATCGCGCGCATGGATTATGTGAATCTTAAGGGCGACGTGCTGGCAGCCGGAGAGGCTGCGGGAAATGAAGCGAAGATTGTATGCCCTGCGCACAAGATTGTGACGGTGCGGCTGGAGATTGAGCAGCAGCAGAAGTAATAGAGAATTCCAAACAGGGGACGGTGTGAATCGTTTGAGTCACACCGTCTCCTAAACTTACTCTGTCAGCTTTATGTAAATAAAATAGCTTGCAGTTCCTCCATAACCGTTTTCAGGATTCCATTCAGCGACGATTTCGTAGATATACCCGCCCGGTTTGAGCGTGAGGATATTTCCGCTGATCGCTGCCGCCTCCCTAGCTGCGGCAGGATCCCCCCATTGTTCATCGCTCCAGCATCTGACACTTGAAATAGTATCGGGTTCTTCTGCAAAATTTAGCGATGCTGTTGCTTCCGGCGTTTTAAACGGTGAGGCCAGCAGCTCTTTCAGGTCTGAAGGGTCTGCGCTGTCGGCATTTACATTGATTGGCGTTCCATCAATATCTTTTTTTTGCCATGAATAAGTGCCCAATAATGCATCGATGGTAATGCCATTACTTGTCACGCTTAAACAGGGCGGTTCTTCCAAAATGATATTGGCTGTTCCGGAGTTTAATAATTGGTTCGCATAATAGTTAAGGCTTTCCCAGGGCTCATACTTTGGCCTATAACGAACACCGTCAATGATAAAGAATGCGCCATCAGACCCGATTTCTGTTTGAGTGCCATCCGCCATTGTCAGAGTAAATTCAACACCTTGTCCGTCATAGTTTGCGCAGGAAATATCCCGATTGTAGATCACTACATCATTCAGATAATCCACTAACTCTGGAATATTTTCAATTTCAAGTGTTTTGCCCGGCGGCGTCAATGACACCTTAGCTGACACTATTTGTGCTGCGTCCAAATGTTCATAGGGTTTTTTCTCCATTGTAAACAGAAAGACGACAAGACACAATAAGATAATGCACGCTGCTGTAATCATTAACCGTTTTTTCATAACAGAAGCCTCCTTTGCTAAGAGGATAAATCATTCTCTATGGGTACAATTTCATAAACAGCAATAATCCCGTTGCTAATGTCTGAATCCTCTTTGAGATAGCCAATTTGTACGAGATCGCCCGCCTGTGCGGCTGCGACATATTCTATTGTTTTTAGTTCGGCCAAATCATCCGTAGGGATAAGAATAGTCGCCGCCAGTTCGCGTTCTTCCGTACCCTCTAAAGGTTCGACTAACAAGGCGTTTTCCTGTACCTCTAATATCTTTGCTTTAAAAGTCATTTTTGTGGCTACGCTATAGCCCGCATCCCCTCCATCTTTAGCAGTATGAAGATGTTGGACAGAGTAAGGAACACCAAGGAAAAGCACCACGGCAAGACATGCTGCAATAACTGACCACTTAATCCAACGAGGTTTTTTCGCTTTCTTTTTGTAATTGAGAGCTTCATCAATATACTTATTGTCCAGTTCGCTCATAGCATCGGAAAACTTCTTTGCGTTCATACGAACACCCCTCTTTCAATCAAATATTGTTTCATTTTCCCGCGGATTCGGGTCAGGCGGACGGAGATGTTTTTCTCCGAAAGCCCCACAAACTCGGCTATGTCCTTATAACTGTCGGAAAACCAATAACGGCGCACGAAGATAACCCGGTTTTCGAGGGTCAGCGTGTCCAGAAATTCTCCGATGATGCGGGCCAGTTCTCTGGCGTCCATTTCATCTTCAACAGTTTTTTTGTCCGCCATACAGGCTTCGATTTCCTCCAAAGCAACTGTATAGTGACTGCTTCGTTTAGCTGCTTTCTTTTTCCAATAGATTTTGAGTGAAATGTTCCGAACGATTTTGACAATGTAGGACAACAACGGGTCAGGCCGTACCGGGGGGATGGCGTTCCATGCGCCTAAGTAAGCGTCATTGACACATTCCTCCGCGTCCTGCAAGTTGTTTACGATATTATACGAGAGATTGCGGCAGATTTTTCCGTATTTATTGTCCAGTTCCCGTATGCCCTGCTCGGAGCGCTCAAAAAACAGGTCTATAATTTTTTTATCATCTATTTTTCCTCCCCTCCTTTCTGCCTTCACCTTTATATTACGGTTTTAGCGGCGAATACTACAGCGAATCTTAAACTTTTTCAAAAAAATTATACCATAAGATAATCAACTTATTTATCAAAAAACAGTCGACATCACCCGGAAAGAGTGATATAATTACACGCATAACGATTTAACGGTTTAAAGCGTTGCGCTATATAGCTGAAAAGCAAAGAAGCAAATATCGACAAACGGAGGAAGAACAGGCTGTTATGAAAATTATTGTATGTATGAAGCAGGTTCCGGCAACCACGCAGGTGGAGATCGATCCGGAGACCGGTTCCATGAAGCGTCTTGGGACGCAGTCCAGGACGAATCCCTATGATTTGTTCGCTCTGGAAACAGCGCTGCGGCTGAAGGAGCGGCTGCAGGCAAGCGTGACGGTGCTGACGATGGGACCGGATCAGGCGGAGACGATGATGAAGGACGCCTACGCGATGGGGGCGGACGATGCGGTGATCCTCTCTGACAGGAAGTTCGCGGGATCTGACGTGCTGGCGACATCCTATACGCTCTCACAGGGCATTCGGAAGATAGGCGGCGCGGATCTGATCATCTGCGGAAAGCAGACGACGGACGGCGATACGGCGCAGATTGGCCCGGCGCTGGCAGAGCATCTGCACATTCCGCACTGCGCTTGGGTGAACGGCATCGAATACGCGGATCAGGAATCCATCCAGGTAAAGCAGGAGCTCGGAGCTGTGACGCAGGTTTCTCAGATGAAGTACCCGTGTCTGATCACGGTGGATAAAGATATCTTTGTCCCGCGCCTGCCGTCGTATCGGCTGATGCGGGAGACGAGGGAGCGCCCGGTGCGTTTTCTGCATCTTTCAGATCTGCCGGCGCAGGATTTCACCAGGTACGGTTCCATCGGTTCCCCGACAGCAGTGGAGCGCATGTTCCCGCCGGAGACGATGGCGCGCCAGGTATATCTGGAGGGAAGCGCCCGCGAGAAGGCACAGCAGCTGTTTGACAGGCTGACGGAAAAGAAGATCATTTAGGAGGAAAATCATGGAATTACTTAGATTTGACGCACAGCGCTGTACCCTCTGCAACCGGTGTATTCAGAAGTGCCCGTTCGGCGCTCTGACCATGGAGGAGACAGGTATCACGGTGAACGACAAGTGCCGGATGTGCGGCGTCTGTGTAAAGGTCTGTCCGCAGAGGGCAATTCATTTTGAACAGAAGGCGCGCTCGCAGGATAAGAAGGACTGGAACGGCTTTCTGATCTACGCGGAGCAGGAGAGAGGCTCCGTCCACCCTGTCGCCCTGGAATTGATCGGGGAGGCAAAGAAGATGGCGCAGAAGGTTTCCTTTGAAGTCAACTGCGTGATTGTGGGAGGAAAAGGCACTGCGGAGAATGCCAGAAAACTGCTGGATTACGGAGTAAATAAAGTTTTTGTATATGAGCATCCGGAGTTTGAACACTTCCGCGCGGATAATTATACGGATGCCGTGGCGGACTGCATCGCGCAGATGAAGCCGTCCTCGGTTCTCATCGGTGCTACAGCGCTGGGACGCAGCCTGGCGCCGAGACTTGCGACGAGATTCCACACAGGACTCACCGCGGACTGCACGACGCTGGATATCCGTGAGAATACGGATATGATTCAGATCCGTCCGGCATTCGGAGGAAATATCATGGCGCAGATCCTGATCTCTGACTCGCGGCCGCAGTTTGCGACTGTCCGCTACCGTGTGATGGATAAGGCGGAGAAGGTCGATCAGCCGTTTGGAGAGATCGTCATGCGTACAGTGACGGATAAGATGATCGCATCCTCCATACAGGTAATCTCCTCGGAGGTGATTGAACACCAGAAGTCCATTGAGGAGGAGGATATCCTCGTAGTTGCGGGGCGCGGCGTGAAGACGGAGAGAGACGTACATATGTGCCGTGCGCTGGCAGAGGCGCTCGGCGGCCAGCTCGCCTTTACCCGCCCCATGGTGGAGAATGGTTTTGGAGATCAGGCGCACCAGATCGGACTCTCCGGAAGAACCGTCCGTCCAAAGCTGATCATCACGCTTGGAGTCTCCGGCGCGATCCAGTTCACCGCATGCATGAATCAGGCAGAGTGCATCGTGGCAGTAAACAGTGATCCGGAAGCACCCATTTTCGGAATCGCCCACTACTGCATCAACGATGACTTGAATGAAGTGGTGCCTGCACTGCTGAACTGCCTGAAGAATCGGAAGGAGGACTGACGTATGCCGTATCCATATAATAAGATGACGCAGGAGGACTTCGACGCCATTCGCCGGATGACAGATCCGGGGCGCGTCTGGGTCGGGGACGCCATCGCAACAGAATATTTTCACGATGAAATGCCCAACTACGGGACGTATCAGCCGGAGCTGTACGTAGAAGTACTGAATAAAGAGGAGATTTCCGCGATCATGGCATATGCATATGAGAGGAATATCCCTGTTGTCTGCCGCGGCGCCGGAACGGGCCTCGCTGGAGGAGCAAGCTGCAAGTTCGGCGGAATCATGCTTTCCGTGATGCGGATGAACAAAATTTTCCCGGTGGACCACAAAAATCAGACGATCACCGTACAGCCGGGCGCACTGCTTCTCGACGTGCAGGCGGCCGCGAAGGAGGAGGGGCTGTTCTATCCGCCGGACCCGGGCGAGAAGACGGCGTCGATCGGCGGAAACGTCATCACGAATGCCGGAGGCATGAAGGCTGTGCGCTACGGACTGACGAGAGATTTTGTGCGCTGCATTGAGGCGGTTCTCCCGGATGGCAGTATCGTAAACTTCTCCTCGAATGTCGTTAAGAACACAACCGGATACGACATCAAGGACCTGGTTATTGGAAGTGAGGGAACGCTGTGCATCCTGACTGAGGTTACGCTGAAGCTGCTTCCGGCTCCGAACAAATCCTGCACCATGGTCATTCCGTTTCATTCTCTGGAGGAGTGCGCGGACATGGTGCCGGTCATCCTGGAGCTGCCGTTCGTCCCCACAGCCATCGAATTCCTGGAGCGGGAACTGATTGACATGGTGGAGAAGAACCTGAAGAAGCCGCTTCCCGTATCAGAGGGCGAGGCGGTACTGATCGTCATGTATGACGCTTCCACTCAGAATGAGCTGGATACTGCCGTGGAGATGCTCTGCGAGA
Source organism: uncultured Lachnospiraceae bacterium (assembly GCA_930989745.1). Lineage (GTDB taxonomy): Bacteria > Bacillota > Clostridia > Lachnospirales > Lachnospiraceae > Egerieimonas_A > Egerieimonas_A faecigallinarum. The sequence goes on from CAKNMY010000008.1 coordinate 38,606, forward strand.
AGGCGCTCGAGCACGGCGCGATCGATGTGGCGATCGCAGATACGCCGGAACGCGCGGACTCCGTGTGGTCAGTGAGAGGAGGAATCCTGGAGGCAATGAAGGCGGAATCCGTAGCACAGGAGGAGTGCGACGTGGTAGTTCCGCGCGCGCACATCGCGGAATACGTGCGCATCGCGAAGGGAATCGGCGCAAAGTACGGCATCTGCGTGGAGCCCTGCGGCCACTGCGGAGATGGAAATATTCATACAGAGATGCTTCGTCCTGCCGGAATGTCGGATGAGGAGTGGGAGAGCGGAACGCACGCCTGCTTAAAAGAACTGTATGAGACGGCAAAGCGGTTTGGAGGCCAGCTCTCCGGAGAACACGGAATCGGAAACGGCCGTCTGGAATATCTGAAGGATTTCATTGATCCGCGCCTGTACCGTCTGTACCAGGCAGTCAAGCTCGCCTTTGACGATAAGCTGATTTTGAATCCGGGCAAAATGATTGAATTTGAATAAGTGAGATATGGGGGAAACTATTATGAGCAGTAAAAAATCGCTCCTTGTGGACAAAAGCAAAATGCCCATGACCATGGGAATCGCCTTTGTGGCGTTTACCACACAGTTCGGCGGCGGATTCGCCTCCGGGGCGCAGATTTATTCGTACTTTATCAACTATGGCATCTGGTGCCTCGTGCTTCCGTTCCTTTCCCAGGGACTGTACGCGCTCTTCTTCTGGTACGGCATGCGCTACGCCTATAAACATAAGACGTACGATTACAGAAGTTTTTCTGATAAGATTTATGGGAAGACGCGCATTGTCATGTCGAACCTGTTTGAGATCTGCTATCTGATTATGATCGGAACTGCTTCCGCCGCAGCTTTCGCTACAGGCGGCTCTACGATCAACCAGCTTCTGAATATTCCATATTGGCTGTGCACGCTCCTTGTTGCGGCGTTTATTTTCATCATCGCCATGTATGGAACCAATGTAGTGCGCAAGGCTGCGTCCACGCTTTCCGTGCTGATTATTGTCGGACTCGTGGTTGTTCTTGTGCCGAATATCATTTCTCAGTTTGACGCCATCGCGGACAGTGTGGGGCGGCTGTCGGAAGGGGAGATGGTCGTGTGCTCCAGTGAGAGCGGAACATTTGGCTCCGCGCTGTGGAGTGCTTTCCTGTACTTCTTATTCCAGCTTGCGTCTGTATCCGTTATGTATCAGCATATGGAACCGGTGACGAGCGAAAAACAGATCAATCAGTCCGCAGTCTGGATGTTCGTGGTGAACTCATTTGCAATGGTGCTCTCCATTGTGGGACTTCTTGCAGTCGGATACGTTTCCGAGCTTGCCACAGCCTCTGTTCCGATGCTGATTCTCGTGGAAAACGGCGTTGGCTCCACCGTGCTGACACCGATCATCTCCATCCTGATCATCCTCGGCGCGATTTCAACAGGCGTAAATATGGTTGCCGGAATTGTAGCCCGCTGCGTAAACGCGGTGGAGAGACGCATGGACGTTTCCAAACGCTCCAAAGGACATATGGGCCGTATGGCGCTGTTCACGGCGATTTTTACAGCGATTGCATTCGGAATCGCGCAGTTCGGCCTGATGGCAGTTGTGCAGAAGGGTTACGCATACCTTGGCTATGCGGCGCTGATCACCGTATTCATTCCGTTTGTGATTCATGCGGTTTATACGAAGATGAAAGATATTTGATGTTAATGACAAAATCCCGGCGTCTGCCGGGATTTTGTCGCTCAAAGGGGAAAAGTAACTGTAAAAGTAATCGTACTGTCCTGAGTTGTCTGGTGTTCGTAAAGCGACAGAACGAGTACGCACCAAAGACAGGTATGTATCTGTATCCTGGTCTTTCTATGACCTTGAACAGAAACTTATCAATAAAGCTAAGCAGAAGCAGTCTACTGTAATTAAGGTTAATCCTTGTTATACAAGTCAGTGTTGCCCTGTGTGCGGACACATTGAAAAAGCTAACAGGAATATGAAACGGCACCTGTTTACCTGTAAGAATTGTGGCTACAAATCTAATGATGACCGTATTGGGGTTAAAGGTCGGAGGCTTAAGCCGTTACTACGACTGGGCAGTTACAAGCCCATTACCTTCAGGTGATGGGTAGTTGACACCGATATCCCTCCTCAAAGATAAATATAAAACACTGCCACTTCCGGCACAACGCCGAAACGCGCGGAAATATGCGTGGTCCCAATTCCCGTATTGACATACAATTTTGAAGAACCATCGGAACTCAGATGATACATTCCGCCGCTGTATTTTTCCGCCAGGCTGGTAGCGGACAGGGCTGCCGCGTTGATGCTGGGAAGAAAGGGAATGTCAACCTGTCCTCCGTGGCTGTGTCCGCTTAATACGGCGTTGTATCCGTAATCCAGGTAATATTCAACGGTATCCGGTTCGTGGGTCAGCAAAATACCGTAATCGGAATTGGACAGTTCGGAAGAATCCGGCATATTGGGACTGCCGAGCATAGAATCATCCAATCCGGTAAACAGAATCGTTTTGCCGTTTTCCGTGGTGACGAACCGGTTTTCGTTCTTCAGCACGGTAAATCCTGCCTGCTCCATGATAGCTTCATACTGTCTGGCAGCGCCTCCGCCATAATCCCGATTTCCCCAAATCGCTATTTTATCATATCTGGCGTGGATATTCGCAAGCTGTTCCGTGATGTGTTCGTCGTCGCGGTAAACCGCGTAATTGTCGTATAAATCTCCGGTAAAGATCACAATATCCGGATTCTGTTCATTGATAAGCCGCACTGTCTTTTCCAGATTTTCAGATGTGAAATCCTCTTTGATATGCAGGTCAGAGAACTGTACAATCTTTACTTCGTCAGAAGCTTCTCCCCGGCTGTTCAGAGGGTATTCGTTAACTGTCAGCCTGTATGGTTCGATTCTAAAGGCATAGAAAACACAGAGTCCTCCCGCCAGAAGGACAGCAGTCAAAAATAGAAAAAGTCTTTTCAAAAATTTCATCAGATGATAGGTCTCCTTTTCAGTGTTTGTCCCAGTATACAAAGAAGTTTTGACAGATTTGTTACAAAATGAAAAGGTTTTCAGTGCAGCATGTTTTCAGAGCTTTACTCCCTTCCGAGACATACAAGCCCGTCCAGCTCCCGAAAACCGTTTTTCAGATAAAATTCATAGGCGGGGAAGGATTTCTCAGTATTCAGGAGGATACCGTTCATGTTATTGTGATCCAGGTATCTCTGAATTTCGGCTAAAAACAGACTTCCGATTTCCTGGCGCTGCAGGGAATGCGCAACGCAGAACTGGTCGATATAATATTCAATTCCCTTCATCCAGGGCTTCTTCATCCCAAGGCAGAGCGCGGCAATCTCCTGATCCGCTGTTCCGACAAAGCCCAGAAAGGAATTGTATTCAAAGAAACTCAGAAAATAAGTTTCAACTTCCTCGATGGAGGAAAATGAGTCGTTCCAGGGATCCCGCGAAAATGTGTCGATAAATAGTTCAGCACATGGTTTTATATGGCGCTTTTCCATTTTCATTATACTAAATTGCATACGTAAGTACCTCATAATAAGTTTTGCTCATTATAACACAGAAGCGAAGCGGAAACCTTAAGTTTTTTCATCGGAAAGCTGAAATATTTCAAAATTGACAGGTGTGGGGGCGGATATGCTATAATTTACAGAGTGGAATTTAAAAAAACAGGAGAGAATCATATATGTATTATCACGCGTCGGCAACCGGAGGAATTCAATATCTGAAGCCGCAGATTTCAAATCATAAAATTCCGTTGGTTTATTTTTCTCTGAAAAGGGAGAATGCTCTGATATATTTGAGCAATGCGGTCGAAAAGTATTGCCGCAGTACTGGATATGTACATAACGGCCCGTGGCATAAATGGGCAAGCTATGGATTCACTGAGAACGGGATTCTAAGGCTGGAAGAATATTATCTGAATGCTGTGGAAGATACATATAAAGGAGTAGCAGGATATATTTATTCCACTGATATTGTACCGGATGTCAGAAAAATGGAAGAGATTCCATATGCCGCCGTTACCGAGCAGATTGTTCGGGTACAGAATTGTGAATATATTCCCGATGCTTATGCAGCTATCATGGAGGCTGTGAATAACGGAAAGATTGTTCTGCAAAAGTATGAAGATATGAATGAGCGCCAGCTTCAGTGGATCAGAACGGTTATAGAAAAAGAGTATCAAGAGAACACTCAACATGAGGAATACCGGTATTTTTTAAAAGCGAAATTTATGTTTTTACATATGGAAGGGGGAAAAGAATAATGTCAGAATCAAAAGAGACACCAAAATTATTAAAGATTGCGCTGCTTCAGATTGCTCCCGGCAAGACCCTGGAGGAAAATCTGGAAAAAGGACTTCTATTTTGCCGCAAAGCGCGGGAAGCAGGGGCTGATATTGCGCTGTTTCCGGAGATGTGGAGCAATGGATATAATATCTACAACAGGCCAGTGGAAGAATGGACGGCAGAGGCGATTTCCGCGGACAGTGCTTTTGTGCGTTCTTTCGGAGAAGCCGCCAAAGAGCTGAACATGGCAGTTGGTATTACCCTGCTTGAGAAATTCCAGGGCGGTCCGCGCAATACGCTGATTTTGTTTGACAGATTTGGGGAGAAAGTGCTGACTTACGCGAAGGTCCATACGTGTGATTTTGATGTGGAACGCAATCTGACGTCCGGCGATGATTTCTATGTGGCGGAATTGGATACTTCTGCCACCTGCAACTATCCCGGCGGCGTACCTGACTGCAACGGCGGTTCCAGTGTTTTCGACGGCATGATATATCTGCCCGGTATGGAGGAGTCACGGGATACCTGTATTCTTCAGGCAGGGAAAGAAGAGGGCGTATATCTTGCAGAACTGAATCTGGAACAGCTTCGGGAATACCGGAGCTGGGAAGTATTCAGATACGCCTACTGGCATCCGCGGAAATATGAATTTCGTTTTATTACCGCCTTTCTTTCATAGGCGTAAAAAGCACCATCTAAAGAATTTACTTTAGGCGGTGCTTTTTTATGGATTTTTAGGAGAAAATCCGATGCGCGTTATGTTTGCAGATGCGATTGTTCACTTCTTTACGGAGGGGACCCCAAGCGGGGCTGATCATATTTTATCTGGCAGCGGAGAGGGTAATCATGGAGTTTATGCTCCTTTTCTGCTGACAATTCCGACAATAATTACCATAAGTATGAACATTCCCCACATCAGTAGTAAAGGGTTTATACCTGCCAGACACAGCAGAAACAGTGAGATTCCAAACCCTGCCAGCATAAAGATACCGTAGACCTTTCTGCTTGTTCGGTCTTCTCTGTTCAGGGAAAAGAGCAGGAGCCCGGCTATTCCAAGAGAAACAAAAAAACCTGCAGACAGCGCCCCGCCGATACTGCCGTTAAAACGATTTGACAGTTTGAGCAGCAGCGCAGCTAAAACGGTTATGATTCCGACAATCCAGGGCAGAGCGTGATCCAGACGCCGGTTCTTTTTGTCCATTTCAACAGCATCCGCAAGAATATCTGCGGCGGTTTCATTGTCAAGTAAATGAGTTTTTTCAGATTCCATCTTTTCAGAGCGCATCAGTTCGAGAACCGACAAATCCAGTGCGTCTGCCAGAGGAAGGAGAAGATTGATATCCGGGAAGCCCTTGCCGCGTTCCCAGCGGCTTACCGCCTTGTCTGTCACTTGCAGGAGTGCCGCCAGTTCGGCCTGTGTCATATTTTTTGCTTTTCGGCACTGTGAGATAAAAGCGCCAAATTTTTCTGCATCCATTTTTTCACCTCCTGGATAAATCATATAATAAAGGCAGCGCGCTGAAAACCGATGTATCGTTTCGCTGCGCATTCAGGCGGCTCGACGAAACGTTTACTGCCCAAAAAAGCTGCCGGAAACCTGTAAAAATTATGGCTTACGCTGCCTGTATAACTCAATTGCCTCTTTGCCAGATATATGTTCTGGTATCATTTCCAACATGCATAATGGGCTCCATTCCCGTTCAATGGCTTTTTTACGATTTTCTGCGGTATCGTCAGGCGCATATTTATCTGCCAGTTTTTCAATGGCCTCTCTTTTTTCTGCTTCGTCTTCCAGAATACGAATTGTTCCAAATACAATGACGCTTCTGAAATAAGTTGTATATTCCTCCGGAACAACCTGGTCCTGATCAATAACACAGAAAGACACCTTTGGATTTCTGGAAATGGAATCCAGTTTATGTCCGCTTTTAGCACTGTGAAAATAGATCTTTTGTCCATCATATACATAGCTGAGCGGAACCGCATACGGATAACCATCATCACCCGATACTGCTAAAACCCCAGATGTCCCCTCATATAATATTTTTTGCGTATCTACCTGTGAAAGAAGCTGCCTCTTCCGGCGCATTTCCCGAAACATATAAAATCCTCCTCATGATTTTTTGAATTAAAAAAGGTAAGCGCTTTTTCCTGCTCTCTGCCCATATATTGATGGCGTTTCATTATCAGCACTTCTCATAAAATCGGTTCAATAACTGCCCGGAAATACCGGTCTAATTCTTCAGGCGTTTGCTTCATTTTGCCTTTGATCCACCACAGCACCATTTCTACAAAGCTGCCGGAAATATGATTGACTAAAAAGTCCTGCGGAATATTGGTATTGTTCGTTCTGTTCTGATTGACAAACTGCTGCTGTATCAGCTGATTCAGGCTGTCTTTGAAATACCGCAGAAAAAGTTCGCTGCTTTCGCAGGAAAGCAATTCAAGGATATTATTCTCATTTTCCTGCAAGTGCTGTAATAAATGGCAGAATACAGATGCCGGCGCGCTTTTGTCAGAATACAGTCCGTGGGTGTGGGTGCAGTCCAGCATACTGCTGATAATGTGACCGAAAAGTTCTTCGCATAAAGCTTTCAGCAGGTCATCTTTTGTTTCAAAATGTGCGTAGAAAGTCGTTCGGCCTACATTAGCGGTATCAATGATTTCCTGTACCGTAATTTTACTGTAACTTTTTTTCGCCAGGAGTGTGCTGAATGCAGTAAAAATGGATGCCCTCGTTTTTTGCTGTCGTCTGTCCATATATAGTACTCCTCCGTACAATTCTATAAAAGTGTTCCATACGAAACACGGGGACGATATTATTCATTGTATTTTTTTGGCGTCTTACCTACAATAAAAGAGAACAAAGTGTTTGTTATCAAATTTATTGTACGGCAAATGTAAACGGACGTCAAGACCGAACAGATAAAAATGCCGTGCGGATTGGAGGAACCATCATGTTAAAGAAGCTCAATGATTTTTTATCCGGACTTCCCATGACGATTGTGGCCGGGGCATTCCTGCTGCTGGATCTCGTCCCGCATTTAATGGAGGAATTTGGCGGGGATCCGGTGCAGCTGGCTTTTCTGCCATTTGACCCTGCGTGGGCAACTGTCGTTATCAGCGGTCTCCCGCTTTTGTATCTGGCAGTATGGAGGATTATTCATAATCCCGGTATCAGCAAAATATCTTCGGCTCTTTTGATTTGTATTGCCATGTTCGCCGCTATTGCAGTCGGAGATTTATTTGCGGCAGGGGAAGTTGCGTTTATCATGGCGATCGGTGCGCTCTTAGAGGAAGCTACTACCAATAGAGCAAAGAAGGGATTGAAAAAGCTGATCGGTCTCGCTCCGACAAAGGGGCGCAGGTTAACAGACGGGAAAGAGGAAATGATCCCGGCAGAGGAAATCAGGCAGGGAGATCTTCTGCGTATTCTGCCCGGTGAAACGATCCCGGTTGACGGCACCATCATAAGCGGCGAAACCTCTGTTGACCAGTCGGTTATGACGGGAGAATCCCTGCCGGTTGATAAGGGTGTGGGAGAGGAGGTCTTTTGCGGTACCATCAACCGCTTTGGCTCGATTGATATTTCAGCAACAAAAGTAGGCGAAAACAGTTCTCTGCAAAAGCTGATCCGCATGGTACAGGACGCGGAGAACAAACAGGCTCCCATGCAGAGAATTGCCGACCGAGCGGCAAGCTGGCTGGTTCCGGCTGCTTTGCTTATCGCAATTTTTGCCTATATATTTACCGGGAATATCGTTACCGCTGTGACCGTATTAGTGGTGTTCTGCCCCTGCGCTCTTGTATTGGCAACGCCTACCGCAATTATGGCGGCAATCGGCCAGGCGGCAAAGCACGGTGTGATTATTAAGTCCGGCGAAGCTCTTGAAAAGATGGGAAAAGTGGACACGATTGCTTTTGATAAAACCGGCACTTTAACTTATGGCCGTTTGGATGTCAGCGACATAATTTCTTTTGATGCGGCAATCGATGGAGCAGACCTGCTTTCTCTGGCCGCTTCCGCTGAAGCCAGGAGCGAACACCCGCTGGGAAAAGCAATTGCAGCATATGCAAAGGCCCAGGAAATCCCGTTGATGGAATCAAATGGTTTCAAAATGACGGCCGGCAGGGGGATTTTTGCAGAGGTGGGCAGCCACAGGCTGCTCTGCGGCAATGAAAAATTTCTCAGGGAAAATGGAGTTTTGATTGATAACAAGGTTCAATCCGCACTGGAACGGATTCGTACCCAGGGGAAAGCCTCTGTTCTTACAGCGGAAAATCAAAAATGTATCGGTGTCATCGCGCTTTCTGATGTACTGCGCCCGGAAGCAAAAGATATGGTTTCCCGCCTTTCGGATATGCATACCCGAACTGTTTTGCTTACCGGCGACAATCGAAAAACGGCAGATTATTTCGCGCAGCAGGCTGGTATTTCTGAAGTTCGGGCGGACCTTCTGCCGGAAGAAAAAGTCCAGAGCATTGAGAAGCTGCAGGCAGAAAATCACAGGGTTTGCATGATCGGTGACGGCGTCAACGATGCGCCGGCGCTGAAAACGGCTGATGTAAGCGTGGCAATGGGGAGCATGGGAAGCGACATAGCCATAGACGCTGCGGAAATTGCTCTGATGAGTGATGATATTTCAAAAATACCGTATTTAAAGCGTCTGTCCAATGCCACGGTTAAAACGATTAAAGCCAGTATTACATTGTCGATGTGTATTAACTTTGCGGCGATTGTACTGTCACTCATGGAAGTACTGACGCCTACTACCGGGGCGCTGGTACATAATGCAGGTTCCTGCTTCGTTGTGCTGATTGCGGCATTGCTCTATGACAGGAAATTTGAATAAAAATTCCGGGAAAATAGATTTTTCCGGATGAAGGACAAAGTGATCTTGTCAATATCCTGGATAACATGATTGAAGCAGGGGACATACCTCAGGTTATCGTAGTCAGCGCCACCTTTGATGCAGAAATTCAGTCTCAGAGTTTCTCCAGATCTGTGGAAGGGATGTTGAGGAATGGCTATTTGTGAGATTTCCGCAGCTGCACATTCCCTTCCCCATTTAAGAAATGTTCTTACCTTTTCCCGATTGGATTTCAGAAAAGAGATATGATAAACGACATTCAGCTCTGGATCAATCATGGGAATCAAGGCTCGGTGGCTGCCGTCGTTTCGTAAATCCATAGATAAGGTCGAAATGGTAGCTAGGAAGTTTGTTGTGCGGATCATGTGTTGGGTGATGTTGTAGCTATTCTTTACGAGAGTGATTGGGAGATGGTTCTCTGCAATCATTTTTTCCATCTGCATGAGAAAGTATCCGCCGATCTGCGGATAAAGCAGAGGTTGAGCAGGTATCTCACGTAAGGAAATGCTTTCCTGACCTAAGAGCTCGCTGTCCGCGGGAACAGAAAGATGTACCTGATCGGACAAAAAAGAAATACTTTGAATGTGGGGGCTATATTCATATGTGGAAATCCGGAAAAGGATGGGCAGATCAGGACGGAGATTTTTGGATGGGACACGAGTTCTGCGGCGTAGTAACCAATCCGGGTGACAGCAATTTCAAAAAAGGTGACCGTGTGGTATTCTGGGCGAATATGTATTGCGGAGAATGCGATATGTGCCGGGCAGGACAGGAGCAGCTCTGCCGGGAAGTAAACGGAACCAACTATATCGGATTTGTCTGCAACGGTGCATATGCAGAGTATTATGTAGGCAAAGCCTCCAACGCTTACTTGCTCCCGGATACAGTATCGGATGTAGCCGCAGGGCTGATCGCCCCGCTGATGGTAGCCTATCATGCGATTCATCAGTCCGGTCTGAAGTTGCATGACAAAGTACTTGTCGTGGGCAGTGGTATTATTGGTCAGCTGATCGGCGGTCTTGCAAAGAAAGCAGGGGCATCTTATGTGGCCATGTCCAAGGTCAATGACAGGAAACTGAGCGTTGCCAGAAAAATCGGAGACTTTGACGCTTACTTTGATGGAAACGATCCAGACAGAGAAAAGAATATGAAAGATGCTACAGATGGAGGCTTTGATATTGCCTTTGAAGTAGTGGGAGCAGGAGAAACACTGGATACCTGCATTGACGGTGTGCGTCCTGGCGGAAAGATTGTAATGATTGGCAATTCTATGGAACCGAAGGTGGAATTTGACATGAACCGTACCGTACTTCGTGAAATCAGTGTGATAGGAAGCGTATCCTGTACCAGAGTAGAATTTGAGGAGACCATTGACCTAATTGCAAATGGTATGATTGATCCTGAAAAATATGTGACAGATGTATTGCCGTTGGATCAGTTGCAGCACGCTTTTGAGAGACTGACATCGAAGACAGATCCGGTATTGAAGATAGTCATTAAACCGTAATTAGCGCATAGGAGTTTGAAGTGGAATACAGAATTCATCCCAAAACGCAAGAACGGATCAGCGTTATTGGTATTGGTACTGGTCCTATTTTTGAAGCAACGTATGAAAAGATTAACCCCAAAGGTCATTCTTTTTTCTGACCAGCTGTGACCTGCTCAACTAACCGGGCTATTTTTATAAATACTAAAAAGGCATTTATTAATATTTAAAATAGGTACTAGACATTATAACTGCTTATACTTATGATAAAATCAGTACTTTTAAGGGATTCCCGGTTCAGTCACCTACAGCCGGCAGGCATTTAAAACCGTATTTGAATCCCGCGGAAACCAATGTGTGATTCTGCAATCATAAGAAAGAAGGGATTTTATGAAAAGACTTACTGCACTGCTCCTTACATTTGCTTTAACGCTCCCCCTTGCAGCCTGCGGAAATTCCGGCCAGAGTGATGCGGACAGCGCTTCCTCAAATTCTTCTGAGAATTCCGCGGCAGAAGAAACGCCCAGTGTTTCTCAGGCACCGGATGAAAATGCGGAAACCTCAGAAACGGCAGAGGAGCCGGACTCCGGTTCAGAAGAACAAAGCAGCATTCTTGTAGCCTATTTCTCCTGGGCGGATAACGCAATCTTGGCGGAAGACGTGGATGCAGTATCATCTCCCAGCGTCATAGCGCCGGGAAATGTACAGCAGCTGGCAGGATGGGTACAGGAGGAAACAGGAGCGGATCTGTTTTCGATCCGTGTGACAGAGCCTTACCCCAGCGACTGGGATGACTGTCTGGACCGTGCCAATCAGGAACGCGGCGAAAACGCCCGACCGGAGCTGGTGGAAAATGTAGAAGATCTCTCCCGATACGATACGGTCTTCATTGGGTATCCCAACTGGCTTGCGTACCATAAATTGATACAATGCACCCAAATTGCGTGAATG
>CAKNMY010000009.1 GCA_930989745.1 uncultured Lachnospiraceae bacterium
GGATGAGGACGTGGACGGTTTTGTGGTATCCGGCAATACGGAGGAGGAGATTGAAGCCAGTGTGGGAGCGACGGCTTATCTGACAGATCCGTATCTGATGCCGAATGCCATGTCCATGGATCTGGCGAGACAGACGCCGTGGATCGTTCTGGATCCGGGGCACGGCGGATCGGATCCGGGAGCTACAAGGACCTGGGACGGCAGGCTGTATCAGGAAAAGGATATGACGCTCAAGATTTCCTGGGCGACGCGCAGGGCGTTAAATGAGAAGTATCCGAATGTCAAAGTCACGATGACGAGGACGGACGACACCTACATAAGTCTCAGCTACCGCACGGATTACGCCGCGAGAGTGGGAGCAACAGTGCTTGTAAGTCAGCATATCAACGCCACATCAGGAAATACGACCTCGGCAAACGGCGTGGAGGCGATGGTTGCCAATGTAGGTACGTTCCGGACGGAAGTTGCCCAGGCAGGGCAGGACCTGGCGCGCGCGATCCTCGATGAGCTGGTGGGACTGGGATATAGAGACCGCGGCTATGTGATCAAGATGAGCACGAACGGCAGCACCTACGCGGACGGAAGCCCGGCAGATTATTATTCGATTGTGTGCAACAGTATGAACAACGGTATTCCGGGCATTATTATTGAGCATGGATTTATCAATAATGAGCATGATTTCCGCACGTATCTGCAGAATGACGCATCCCTGGAACAGCTCGGACAGGCGGATGCGAGGGGAATCGCAAAATTCCTGAATCTGGACAGCATTCAGCCGGAACCTACGCCGGAACCGACACCCGAGCCTACGCCGGAACCGACACCTGAACCCACGCCGGAGCCGACACCCGAACCTACACCGGAACCTACGCCCGACCCGACACCCGGGACAGGATGGCAGATGATCGACGGGGTTTACTATTATATAAATTCCGACGGTACGGTCCACAAGGGATGGCTCGAGGAGGACGGAAAGCGCTATTACCTCGATCCCGATAACGGTCAGATGCAGGCGGGCTGGAAGGATATCGGCGGATCCAGATATTATCTGAACGCGTCCGGAGTTATGCAGACCGGCTGGCAGGTCGTAGGAGGGCGGTATGAGTATTACTATCTCGGCGATGACGGCAGGATGCGCACGGGCTGGCAGGAAGTGGACGGCGAGTGGTATTATCTGAATCCCTCCGGCGCGCTGCAGTTCGGCTGGCTGAATGAGGGCGGCGAGCGTTACTGGATGGGAAGCAGCGGAAATATGCAGGTGGGTTGGCAGCAGATTGACGGAATTTATTATTTCTTCAACGCGTCCGGCCATATGCAGACCGGATGGCTGCACCTGGGACCGTTTACGTATTATCTGGAGCCCACAGGCCATATGCATGCGGGCTGGCTTGTGGAGAACGGAAAGCGGTATTTCTTCAACGCCTCCGGACTTCTGGTGAAAACGGAGGCGCTCTAAAGAGTAAAAATAAAGGAAACAGTAGAACATGAAGAGCTTGATCATCATTCCTGCTTTTAACGAGGAAATGAATATTGAAAGAGTGGTGCGCAGCTTAAAGGAAAGCTGCCCTCAGCACGATTTCATCGTGGTGAATGACGGATCCTCGGATCACACGGCGGATATCTGCCGCGCCAACGGTTTCCCGCTTCTGGATCTTCCGGTGAACCTGGGGCTTGCCGGAGCGTTCCAGGCGGGGATGAAGTACGCCTATCTGAAGGATTACGACTGCGCCGTCCAGTTCGACGCGGACGGACAGCATCTGGCTGAATACATAGACGATCTGATCAGCGAGATGAAAACCGGGATGGATATTGTGATAGGGTCCCGCTTTGTGACGGAGAAGAAGCCATGGAATGCCCGTATGCTGGGAAGCAGGGTGATTTCTGCCGCGATACGCCTGACGACAGGGAAGAGGATTAAGGATCCGACTTCGGGCATGCGGCTTTATAACCGCAGCATGATCCGCGAATTTGCTCTGAATCTGAATTTCGGACCGGAGCCTGACACGGTGTCGCATCTTGTAAAGCGCGGCGCGAGAGTCTCTGAGGTGCAGGTGCAGATGCAGGAGCGTATGGAGGGTGAGAGTTATCTGACGTTTGCCAGATCTGTCACCTATATGCTGCGCATGACCATATCCATCCTGATCATACAGAATTTCAGAAAGTAGGTGGCAGATATGTCGATCATATTCAGGATCGTGCTGATCGTGGTATCTTTAGGAACCATGGGCTATATGCTGCGCAAGATCCATCAGGCGAAGATGCAGATTGAGGATTCGCTGTTCTGGTTCCTCTTCTCTGCGCTTTTGCTGGTGCTGAGTGTTTTCCCCCAGATCGCCACCTGGGCGACGAGACTTCTGGGCATGATGTCAACATCGAACTTTATTTTCCTGTTCATCATATTTGTGCTTTTGGTGCGCATGTTCCATATGACGCTCAAAATTTCGCAGCTCGATGACAGACTCAAGAATTTTGCTCAGAAAATGGCGATTGAGGAAAATTTAAGGGAAGAGCAGGCGGAAAACGCAAAAACCGGGAAGATATCAGGAAACAGCACGGATTTTACCGAAGACAGAGAGAAAAACGGGAAACACCGCCTTGAACAATAGATAAGATAATGATATAATAAATGAAATATGCAGTTATGGAGGAATCAATCATGAGAACTTACCTGGTGACAGGAGGAGCCGGATTTATCGGTTCGAATTATATCCACTATATGTTTAAAAAGTACGGCGATACGATCCGTATCATCAATGTGGACAAGCTGACCTATGCGGGAAATCTGGAGAATTTAAAGGACATTGAGGACCGTGAAAATTATACATTTGTAAAGGCAGATATCTGCGACAGCGACGCGATCAATAAGATTTTTGAGGAGAACGACATTGACCGCGTGGTACATTTCGCGGCGGAGAGCCATGTGGACCGCAGCATTAAGAACCCGGATGTATTCGTGAAGACGAACGTACTGGGAACACTGGTGATGCTCAACGCGGCGAAGGCGGCATGGGAGCTGCCGGACGGAAGCTTTAAGGAGGACAAGAAGTTCCTTCACGTATCAACCGACGAGGTGTACGGATCTCTCGAAGAGGACGGAGGATATTTCTACGAGACGACCCCGTACGATCCGCACAGCCCGTACTCTGCGAGCAAGGCATCTTCCGATATGTTGGTGAAGTCCTATATGGATACGTATAAGTTCCCGGCAAATATCACAAACTGCTCCAACAACTACGGTCCGTATCAGTTCCCGGAGAAGCTGATTCCGCTGATTATCAACAATGCGCTTCAGGGCAAGAAGCTTCCGGTATACGGCGACGGCAAGAATGTCCGTGACTGGCTGTATGTGGAGGACCACGCAAAGGGAATCGATATGGTGCAGGAGAAGGGACGGCTGTTCGAGACGTACAATATCGGCGGACATAACGAAAAACAGAATATCGAGATCATACACATCATTCTGGATACCTTACAGCAGATGCTTCCGGAGGGCGACCCGAGAAAGGCGCTGGTGAGTGAGGATCTGATCACTTATGTGGAGGACCGCAAGGGCCACGACAGACGCTACGCGATCGCGCCTGACAAGATCAAGGCAGAGGTGGGCTGGTATCCGGAGACCTGCTTCGAGGAAGGTATCAAAAAGACAATCCAGTGGTTCTTTGAGCATGAAGACTGGATGAAGAATGTCACCAGCGGAGATTACCAGAAGTATTACGAGGAAATGTATAACAACAAATAAATAAGGGAAGCAAATGGCAGTGTGGAACAGACACTGCTCTTTTGCGTTCCGTGCGAGAGGTGTACTTTATGGATAAAATAGCCGTGCTGATACCATGCTATAATGAGAGCAGGACGATTGAAAAGGTAATCCGCGACTGGCAGAGAGAGCTGCCGGAGGCAGTGATTTATGTATATGACAACAATTCCAGCGACGGGACGGACGAGATCGCGAGAGCAGCGGGCGCTGAGGTGCGCTATGAGCGCGCTCAGGGCAAGGGCAACGTGATCCGCCGGATGTTCCGCGAGATCGACGCGCAGTGCTATCTGATGATCGACGGCGACGACACCTATCCGGCAGAATACGGCAGGGAGATGGTGCGCGAAGTGCTGGAAAAGGATGTGGATATGGTGGTTGGGGACCGCCTTTCCTCCACATATTTTGAAGAAAACAAGCGGCCGTTCCACAATCTCGGGAACAGCCTGGTGCGCGGGACGATCAACCGCCTGTTCCGCAGTGATATCCGCGACATTATGACGGGATACCGCGCGTTCAGCTACCAGTTTGTGAAGACGTTTCCGGTGCTTTCCAAGGGATTTGAGATTGAGACGGAGATGAGCATCCACGCGGTGGACAAGAATATGCGTGTCAGCAATGTGATCATCGAATACCGCGACCGTCCGGAGGGCAGCGTCTCCAAGCTGAATACGTACTCTGACGGATACAAGGTATTAAAAACAATCGGAAGGCTGTACAAGAACTATAAGCCCATGAACTTTTTCGGAATTCTGGCGCTGGTTCTCATGGTGATCGCGGCGATCCTGTTTATTCCGATTCTGATCAAATTTATCAATATAGGGATCGTCCCGAACTTCCCGACGCTGATCGTCAGCGGATTTATCGCCATGGCGGCGCTCCAGTCTCTGTTCGCGGGGCTGATCCTGTCTACGCTGGCAGAGAAGAACCGGCAGGAATTCGAGTTCCGGCTTCAATTGGTTCAGAGAGATTATAATGAGATGGTGAATAACATTGAAGAGACTGATTAATCAGATCCTGAAGTTTGGCGTGGTTGGCGGGACGGCATTTCTTATTGATTACGGACTGCTGTTTGTGCTGACAGAATTTGCCGGGATTCATTATCTGATCTCCGGTACAATTTCATTTGCCGCTTCTGTGATCTATAATTATATTCTGAGTATTGTCTGGGTGTTTGACCCCGTGGGAGAGCGCAGCAGGACAAAGGATATGGCGGTATTTCTGATTCTGAGCGTCATAGGCCTTGGCATCAACCAGGCAATCATGTGGATTCTCGTGGAACAGGCGGGCGTCTACTATATGCTTTCCAAGATCGTGGCAACCGCCATCGTCATGGTTTACAATTTTATCACCAGGAAGCTGTTCCTGGAGGGTGGAAAAAAATAGAGATTTATTTGTTTTAGGAGGATATACGAATGAAAGGTATTATTCTTGCCGGAGGATCCGGCACAAGACTGTACCCGCTGACAAAGGCGATTTCCAAACAGATTATGCCGGTTTATGACAAACCTATGATTTATTACCCGTTGTCTACTCTGATGCTCGCGGGCATCCGTGAAATCCTGATCATCTCCACACCGAGAGATCTTCCGGTGTTTGAGGACCTGTTCGGAACGGGAGAGCAGCTTGGGCTGAAGATGTCCTATGCGGTGCAGGAGTCCCCGAGAGGGCTGGCGGACGCGTTCATCATCGGTGAAGAGTTTATCGGAGACGACAATGTGGCGCTTGTCCTGGGCGATAATATCTTCTACGGACAGAGCTTTTCCAGAGTGCTGAAGGCAGCGGCTGAGAGAAAAGAGGGCGCGACGATTTTCGGATACTATGTAAGGGATCCGAGAGAATACGGTGTGGTAGAGTTCGATGAGAACGGCAAAGCGCTGTCCATTGAGGAGAAGCCGGAGAATCCGAAGTCCAATTACGCGGTTCCGGGGCTCTATTTCTATGACAACGACGTGGTGGAGATTGCGAAGAATGTCAAGCCGTCCGCGAGAGGCGAGATTGAGATCACGAGCATCAACAATGAGTATCTGCGCCGCGGAACGCTCCACGTGGAGACGCTCGGACGCGGCTTTGCATGGCTGGATACCGGCAATCACGATTCTCTGCTGGATGCGGCGGACTTCGTATCCGCAGTTCAGAAACGTCAGGGACTTTATATTTCCTGTATTGAGGAAATTGCGTATAAGAGAGGATTTATCACAAAGGAGCAGCTCATTGAGCTTGCGCAGCCGCTGCTGAAGACCGCGTACGGAAAATACCTTATGGAGGTGGCAGAGGGCTTATAAGCCTGCCTGAGAGTCTGGAGGAAAAAGAGTATGAGATATTTAGTTACCGGAGCGAACGGCTATATCGGAAGCCACATCGTGAAAAAGCTGCTGGACGCGGGACAGGAAGTCTTTGCAGCTGACGTGAATTTCGCAAGTGTGGACGAGCGTGCCGTTCGTGTGGAGGGGGATATTTTTTCCGGAGATGCGGATGTTTTTGAAAAGCTGCACAGTCCGGACGTCTGCATCCACCTTGCGTGGAGAGACGGGTTCGTGCACAACGCGGACAGCCATATCCTGGATCTTCCGAAGCACTATGTGTTTCTGAAGCATATGATTGCAGGAGGATTAAAGCATCTGGTGGTCATGGGATCCATGCATGAGATCGGCTACTGGGAAGGCGCTATTGACGAACATACGCCGGCAAATCCGCAGTCCCTTTACGGAATCGCGAAGAACAGCCTGCGCCAGATCGCCACGGAGCTCGCGAAGAACAATGGCGTCTGCCTGCAGTGGATCCGCGGATTCTACATTCTGGGCGATGACCTGAAGAACCACTCCGTATTCTGCAAGATCCTGCAGGCGGACATGGAGGGGAAGAAGAAGTTCCCGTTTACCACAGGAAAGAATCTCTATGATTTCATCAAAGTGGATGAACTGGCGGAGCAGATCGTGGCAGTGGCATCCCAGACCGAGGTGGACGGCGTGATCAACTGCTGTTCCGGCAAACCGGTGTCCCTGGCAGAGAAGATGGAGGAGTTTATTGAGGAACATCACCTGAAGATCCGACTGGACTATGGGGCATTTCCGGACAGAGAATATGATTCCCCGGGCATCTGGGGAAATCCGGACAAAATTCAGAAGATAATGGGAAAGTAACGTAACGAAAGGAATGACTGATATGGGTAAGATTACAGTGGAAACATGTGAGATCGAGGGCTTAAAGATCATCACTCCCACCGTGTTCGGAGATGAGCGCGGATATTTTATGGAGACATATAATTACAATGATTATAAGGCAGCGGGCATTGACCAGGAATTCGTACAGGACAACCAGTCCAGCTCCAGAAAGGGCGTGCTGCGCGGACTGCATTTCCAGATCAACTTTCCGCAGGACAAGCTCGTGCGTGTGGTGAGCGGAGAGGTATTTGACGTTGCAGTTGACCTGCGCCCGGGATCCAAGACTTTTGGAAAATGGTACGGCGTGGTGCTCTCTGCTGAGAATAAGAAGCAGTTCTTTATTCCGAAGAATTTTGCGCACGGATTTGTGGTGCTCTCCGAGAGTGCGGAGTTTGCGTACAAATGCACGGACTTCTATCATCCGAACGATGAGGGCGGACTTGCCTGGAACGATCCCGCGATCGGCGTGAAGTGGCCGATGCCGGAAGGAATGACTGAGCAGGATCTTATTATTTCCGAGAAGGATCAGAAGTGGTCCGGCCTGGACGAGTACATGAAGAATCAGAAATAACAGCTAAGAGGAGTAAACGGGAATGTCTAAGAAAAAATGGTTGCCTGTTGTGATCGTCCTGATGGTGCTGTCCAACTGGCTGATTTTCCGGTTTATGCCTCCGGTTCAGAGCCCTCTGTATCTGCAGGTGACGGTAGAATCTGACGTATCGGATGAATATCAGCTCTTTTACAGCAATGACGGCGTATGGAGCATGGATATGTCCGCTACGGCCGGGTATGAGGCTGAGGATGCGGGCAGTCCGAAGGAACTGGAATTCTATATCGGAACTGAGGTATACAGTAAATTCCGCTTCGATATGGGCGCGAAAGCAGCGGACATCACAGTTTCCAACGCAAAGTTCTGTGTTGGGGATGAGGAACTTCAGATCCCGCTGGAAGCGTTTGCGGACAGCAGCGAGCAGACGGATCTGGGAAGCGTCGAAGCTTCCCAAGACGCGGTGAGCATTGAGGCAAAAGACGGGGATCCGCGGATGACGCTGTCCCTGGAAGACGGAATCGCAGAGGAGCTGGAGAGCCTGATCATAGAGGGATCTTCTGTGCTGGCGGCAGTCTGCAGAGCGCTGGCGTGCGCGGCTGTGGATATTTTCCTGCTGGGATTTCTCATGGTGAGCAGCCATGTGAAGACGCTCTTAAAGGAGCTTTACCAGAACCGCAGGCTGATTGGAAAGCTGGCGTACAACGATTTTAAGACAAAGTATGTGGGCTCCTATCTGGGAATTCTCTGGGCGTTCGTTCAGCCGCTGATCACTGTGCTGGTCTACTACTGCGTATTCGGCATCGGCTTAAAGAGCGCGCCGGTCAACAATGTGCCGTTTCTTCTCTATCTCGTATCCGGCCTGGTTCCGTGGTTTTTCTTCTCCGACGCTTTGAGCGGCGGAACGAATGCGATGATCGAGTATCAGTATCTTGTAAAGAAGATCGTGTTTAAGATCAGTATGCTTCCGGTCGTGAAGCTGATCTCCGCGCTGTTTGTCCATGTGTTCTTTGCTCTGGTTGCCGTGGTGATCGCCGTGCTGTACGGATATACCCCGGGGCTGCATCTGATACAGATCTTCTATTATATGTTCTGCAATTTTGTGCTGACTCTGGGGCTGGTGTACGCTACCTGTTCCATCGTTATTTTCTTTCGGGATACCACGCAGATCATCAATATCGTTCTGCAGGTGGGTATCTGGCTTACGCCGATTATGTGGACGCTGTCCATCGTGCCGGAGAAGCTTCAGTTCCTGTTTAAGCTGATCCCCATGTATTATATTGTGGACGGCTACAGGGACGCGATTTATAACGGCCGCTGGTTCTGGGAAAAGCCGTACGAGACGATTCTGTTCTGGTTTATCACCGCAGCGGTGTTCGGCATCGGAACTATGGTATTCAAGCGTCTGAAGGTACACTTTGCAGATGTATTATAACGGCGGGAAAGGAAATGTTTATGTCTGAGATAGCGATTAAGGTGGACCACCTGAGCAAGATGTACAAGCTGTATGACAAGCCCACAGATCGTTTCAAAGAGGCTATGGGAATCCGGCTCAAGGGCAAAAAGCAGTACTATCAGGAGCATTATGCGCTGCGCGACGTCAGCATTGACGTGAAGCGGGGCGAGACGGTGGGAATTATCGGAACGAACGGTTCCGGAAAGTCCACGATTTTAAAAATTATTACCGGAACGCTGAACCCGACAGCAGGAAATGTGACGGTCAACGGACGGATCTCAGCGCTGCTGGAGCTGGGCGCCGGTTTTAATATGGAATATACGGGAATTGAGAATGTATACTTAAACGGTACGATGATGGGATTTTCCAGGGCAGAGATCGACAGCAGGCTCGATGATATCCTGTCGTTTGCCGACATTGGCGATTTCGTCAATCAGCCGGTAAAGACGTACTCAAGCGGTATGTTCGTGCGCCTCGCCTTCGCGGTTGCGATCAATATTGATCCTGAGATCCTCATTGTCGATGAGGCGCTCTCCGTGGGAGACGTGTTCTTCCAGGTGAAGTGCTACCACAAGTTCGAAGAATTTAAGAAAATGGGAAAGACCATTTTGTTCGTAAGCCATGATTTGGGCAGCATCAGCAAATACTGCGACCGCGTGGTGCTTCTGAACAAGGGGCAGAAGATCGCGGAGGGACGCCCGAAGAAGATCGTGGATATGTATAAGCAGATCCTGGTCAACCAGGAGGCGGAGCACGATATCAAACAGGAGGGCGACACCGCCCAGGTGATGGCGGCGTCAGCATCCGGAGATACCTGGAAATCTCAGCTTGACCTGAATCCGAATCTTCTGGAATATGGGGAGCGGTTTGCTGAGATCGTGGATTTTGCTCTGATTGACGACCAGGGGAATATCAGCAACAACATCGTGAAGGGAACGGACTTTTCGATCCGTATGAAGGTGCGCTTCAACCGCGATCTTCAGGACCCGATCTTTGCTTTTACGATTAAGGATCTGCAGGGAACCGAGGTGACGGGAACGAACACGATGTATGAGAATGTCTCGTCAGGCCCTGTGAAGGCCGGCGAGGAGCGTATTGTCACGTTCACTCAGAATATGAACCTGCAGGGGCGCAACTACCTGCTCTCTCTGGGGTGCGTGGGATTTTCCGACAATAAGTTCGTGGTGTACCACAGACTGTATGACGTCTGTGACATTGATGTGATCTCCGATAAGAACACCGTGGGCTTTTACGATATGGATTCGGAGGTCACGATCATCTGATAAAGGAGTTATAGCCATATGCAGGTACAGACAGAGAAAGCAAAGCGGTATGCGGTGTATGTGTTTTACGACAGGGAAAAGCATGCGGATGAATATAATTTTTATCTGCTCAAAGAGCTGAAAAAAGAGGTGGATCACCTCCTGGTCATCTGCAATGGCGGCGTGTCAGCAGATGGCAAACGGCGTTTTGAGATGATTGCAGATGAGGTTCTGGAGCGTGAGAACCAGGGATTTGACATTACCGCGTATAAGATCGGCATCGAGCGCATGGGATATGAGAAGCTGCAGGAATACGATGAAGTGCTCGTACTGAATTCCACCTTCTTCGGACCGTTCTATCCGTTTCATGAGATGTTTGAGAAAATGGATCAGAGAGATCTCGATTTCTGGGGTATGACGATGTTTCATGAAGTGCCTTTTGACCCGTTCGGGACGATCAAGTACGGACACATTCCCACGCATATCCAGTCCTTTTTTATGGTGTTCCGCAGAAGTCTCGTGCAGAGCGCCGATTTTCAGAATTACTGGGCGAATATGCCGAAGATCCACTCCTATGAGGAGGCGATCGGATTCCATGAAGCGATTTTTACGAAGGAATTTGCGGATAAGGGATACCGGTGGGCGGTCTATGCTGACAGCAGCGACCTGATCGGATTTACCTATGATCCGCTGCGGGATTTTCCGCGCTATATGATTGAAGAGAAGCGCTGTCCGCTCTTAAAACGCCGCTCATTCTTCCATGAGTATGGAGAAGCGTTTTCCAGAAGCGGCGGAGAGGGAGCAAAAGAAGCGCTGGAATATATCGAGCGGGAGCTGTCCTACGATGTGGATATGATCTGGGACAACCTGCTGCGCCTGGAGAATCAGGCGGATTTAAAGAAGAGGATGCACTGGAATTTTGTGGTGTCTTCCCGGATACCGAAAAAGAGAAAGAAGGAACAGCCCGCCATCGCGCTGGTGCTTCATATCTATTACGAAGAACTGGCAGGCTTCTGCCGCAGATACGCTGAGAATATGCCCGAGGGCACGGATGTATTTATCACGGTCCCGAATGAGGAGAAGCTGACCGCTGTCAAAAAGGCTTTTGAGGGATTTTCCCATCCCGTGGAATACCGGATTGTGGGAAACCTTGGCAGGGATGTGGCGCCGTTCCTCGTGGGCTGCAAGGATCTGATCGACCGGTACGAGCTTATCTGCAAGGTACACGATAAGAAGGTATATCAGGTCAAGCCGATGTCGCTCGGTGAATCGTGGGCGTATAAGTGCTTTGAGAATCTCCTGAAGAATAAGACGTTTGTGGAGAATGTGATCGCTGTGTTTGAGGAGAATCCGAGGCTTGGCATGCTCACGCCTCCGGTTCCGAATCACGGGCCGTATTATCCCACGACCGGAAAAGGAGAGTGGGGCGACAATTTCGCAGTGGCCAGGGAGCTTGCGGACACGCTGGGACTTACGGTGAATCTGGATCCGAGAAAAGAACCGGTGGCGCCTCTGGGTTCCATGTTCTGGGTGCGGACCGACGCGCTGAAGTGTCTGTTCGCGCATGACTGGCAGTATGAGGAGTTTCCGAAGGAACCTATTGCCGACGACGCGACCGTGCTTCACGCGATCGAGAGAATCTACCCGTTCTGCGTGCAGCAGGAGGGATATTATCCGGCGTGGCTGCTGGCGGATTCGTTCGCGAGAGTGGAGCTTGATAACTGGGCCTATATCAACGGGGAACTGAACCGGGCTGAGATGTCGAAAGTCGGAGCAATGAGGCACAGGGAGCTGCTTGACAATATCCGGAATCTGTAACGGGGACGGCCGGCAGAGTTTTGGGAGAGAGATTTTTGTGAAAAGAGCAAGAGTATGATGAGACGATGCGGAATTTTTTTGTTTTTTGATAAGGACGGAGTGGTGGATTCCTATATCTGCCATATGCTCCGGTGCCTGAAGCCCCATATGGAGCATCTTCTGGTAGTATGCAACGGATATGTGAACCGGGAGGGGCTGGAGGCTTTGCGGGCGGAGGCGGACGACGTGCTCTGCAGAGTGAACCTGGGAATGGACGTAGGCGGATACCGGGAAGGACTGTTTTATCTGGGATGGGACAGACTGAGCCAGTTTGACGAGGTGGCGCTGCTCAATTATACATTCTTCGGTCCTATCTATCCGTTTTCGGAGATGTTTAACGAGATGGAGAAGAGGGATGTGGATTTCTGGGGAATCACAAAGCATCACAGGGTAGATCCCGATCCGTTCGGAGTCAACCGCTACGGGTATTTGCCGGAACATATCCAGTCGCACTTTATGGTACTGAGAAAAAATCTGTTCATGAGCTATTCATATAAGGATTTTATCTTCAATACGCCGAATCCCAGAACGTATCTCGAGTCGATCTGCGAGTACGAGACAATCTTTACGAAGCATTTTGAAGATCTGGGATTTAAATGGGATGTCTATGTGAATACGGATCAGTATGAGGGATATTCCTACTGCCCGATCATGTTCTATACAAAGGAAATGATGGAAAAGCAGCGCTGTCCGATTATCAAGCGCAGGAGCTTTTTCACAGACTACAGCGATTTCATGCTGAATTCCTGCGGAGAGCCCGCGGTGGACGCGTATGAGTTCATCCGGGATCACACGGATTATGATACGGAGTACATCTGGGAAAACATTCTGAGGCTGGAGAATCTGCGGGATATTCACAGAGTGATGCATTTTAATTACATGCTTCCGTCGTACGATACGGTCTATGAGAGCGTGCGCGGACAGAATGCGCTGTTCCTGCTGACAGAACACAGTGAGCATCTGTGCTGGTATAAGAGATATCTGCGGGAAATTCCGGAATATCTTGACGTGTTCCTGGTGGGAACGCGTGAGAACTGCGCGGCAGTGCGGGCGTATCTGAGCGATGCAGTAAACGCGCGCGCGCAGGAGATCACGGCGGAGGATTTTTCCGATTATCTGGGAGTGCTCTCTGAACTGGCGCCTGCAGCCGGGAATTACCGGTATGTTGGAATTTTGGATATTGCAAAGCCTGAAGAACTCACCGTGCAGCCGTACAGCAACGGGGCATCGTGGCAGTACGCGGACTTTGAGAATCTGCTGGGCAATGCGAATATTATCGGAAATCTGCTGCAGAATTTCGAGGAGGCGAAGCGGCTGGGCATAGTGATCCCGCCGATGCCGGAATACGGAGAGATGTTCGCCATGACGTCCGCGGACGGATGGTTCGGGCGCTTTGAGAATGTATCAAAGCTTCTGAAAGCATGGGGCGTATCGGTGACGGTGAAGAAGTCCAGCGAGGCGCTCGCGCCCGTGGGCGGAAGCTTCTGGGCGCGTTCAGAACTGCTGGAGGCAGTGCGCCGGGTACACGAGACGCAGACACAGGAAGAACAGGCTGACAGGCTGACGCAGCTTCTGGCGCTGCCGCTGCTCTTCCAGTCAGAGGGATTTTATACCGGCACCGCGTTCAGCGAGCATTATGCGCCGGTGGCAATAACAAATCAGGATTATATGATGCGCGAGACGAACCGGACGGTATTTGCAAAGTACGGTCCCACCTATCACAATGTGGTGGTGAGCAGAATTCGGGAAGGTCAGATCCTGGAGGAAAGTGAGGCAGAGAAATGGTCGAGAGAATTGGCGGAGTAACGCTGAACCTGGATTATTACAGCGGCGAGGATTTATACAGCGACGGCGACGAGATGGAGAATAAGATTCTCGATATCGTAAAGAATGAATCCGGCTATGAGTACGCGCACAGCGGATACGGCGACTGGGCAGTGCTGTATCATCTGAGCCGGCAGAGAGAGAATATCGCGGAGCCCATGGATCTGAAGGAGACGGATGAGGTTCTGGAGATCGGAGCCGGAATGGGAGCCGTGACGGGCGCTGTGGCGAGACGGTGTAAGAAAGTGGACTGCATTGAGCTGTCCAAGCGCCGTTCTCTGGTGAATGCCTATCGCCATAGAAATATGAAGAATATCGAGATTTTTGTGGGGAATTTCCAGGATGTGAAGATCGAAAAGCAGTACGATGTGATTACGCTGATCGGCGTCCTGGAGTATGCGTACCACTATATTGACAGCGAAACGCCGTATGAGGACTTTATCCGCAAAGTGGCGTCCTGCTTAAAGCCGGGCGGAAAACTCTATATCGCGATTGAAAATAAGCTGGGCATGAAGTATTTCGCCGGATATCATGAAGATCACCTGAGCCGCCCCTATGTGGGAATCCAGGGCTACCGCCGGGATGACAAGGTCAAGACGTTCAGCAAGTCCCAGCTGGAGCAGCTGCTTCTGGAAAACGGCTTTTCCGGCACCTATTTTTACTACCCGTTCCCGGACTATAAACTGCCCACCGTGATTTACAGCGATGATGTGATCGTGAATGCCGATATTGATTTTCCGGAGGAGAGCAATTATGACCTTCCGGTATTTAAGAATTTTAATATGAACCAGGCGTTTGCCAGCCTGAAGGGCGCCGAAGAGCGCAGAATGCTGGCGAATTCATTCCTGGTGGAAGCAGTCAGGGGGTGAGCGGATGAAAAAGTTAATGATGAAGTTCAGCGATGAGCGCAACCGTCGTTTCAGCATCAAGACGACGATTGCCCTTGATGATGAAAGCGGGGAGAAGTTTGTGCTCAAGGAGGCCGCGTTTCCTGAGGGACAGGGACATCTGAACAGTATCCTGTATTACCGCGACCTTCTGACGGAATATTATCCGTCCGTGACGGTCTGCCCGGTGGAGAAGCGGCAGGATACGCTGTGGTTTGCGTTTATTTCAGGGGAATCTCTGGAAGAGATGTACCGCCGTTCCGCAAAAGAGAAGGACCGGGAGAAGTTCCTGGCGCTGGCCCGAATCCACAGGGAACTTATAGAGGGCAGAGAGGAGAACCGGTGCGAATTCCACTCTTTCGGGGACTTTGAACGGATCTTTGGAGACGGGGAACCTTTTGAGGGTTCTGCAGGACTGCGCGTGTCGAACTTTGACGCCACAGCGGGAAATATTATTTACCGGGGAGCTGAGCCGGTGTTTATTGACTATGAGTGGGTTTTTGACAAGCCGCTTCCGCGGGATCTCGTAGTTTATCACTGCATCCGCGACGTGTATTTCCATATCTCCAAGCTGGAGGAGTTTGTCTCTCTTCAGGAGGTGATGGACACGCTCGGAATTCAGACGGAGATTGAAGTTATGGAGAAAGCCTACCGCCATTTCCACAGCTATGTGGTAAAGGAGGCGGACGGAAAGAGCTTCGGAGCCATGAAGGCCGGCGCTCTGAAAGGGACCCGCGACGCGCAGGAGCTTCAGAAAGAGATCGACAGTCTCAAAGCACAGCTTCGCGAGTGCGAGAAGAACTGGCAGGAGTGCGCCGAGAACTGGAAGGCAAGCGTGAAGGCGAACGATGAGATCAGCGCGTACTGGAAGGAGAGCAGCCGTGCGAATTTCCAGCTCGGGCAGCAGATCAATAAGCTGCAGGAGCAGCTCGCGGCGCAGGACGGCCATCACCAGGAGCATGTAAGGCAGCTTGAAGCGGCCGTGCAGGAGCAGGCGCGCCAGTCTGAGGTATGGCGGGTGGCTTACGAGACTGTGATCAACTCCAAGACCTGGCGCGCAGCCAATAAGGTGAAGCGCGCGCTGGGAAAGAAGTAAGCGGGAACGCCGCAGAAAAATAAGAGTATTGCTGAGAGGAAAGAATTTATGCAGCAAGAAGTATTTGAAGTAAAACGAGAGCGGTTTCATCTGCTGGATGACAGCCTGTACATTCTGCAGGGAAATCTGCCTAAGGATTGTGAAATTGAGGCATTCCTCGACAGGACGCCGGTGAAGGTTACTGCGGAGTTATGGGAGAACAGAAGCGCGCTGGAGCGTTTTGCGGATCTTGATCTGATGCGCGGGCAGAAGATGACAGTGACGGTGCAGCTTCCGGACGACCTTTCGCCGTATAAGCGCCTGTCGATCTCGGCCGTGACCGCGGACGGGAAAGTCCCATGGTTTTCCGTTTCCGTAAAATCCCTGGAAGCGAGGCGGGGGAAGCCGTATTACTTTATCGAGGAAGAGCGTGCCAGCCGGTCTGAGAGGACCGTGCGGGTTCGCGGTTGGGTGGTTTTTCGGGAGCCGGTGAGCCTGAAGCTCTATGACGCGGACGGCACGCAGATTCCCTGCACCGTTCAGTGGAACAACCGCGCGGATGTGGCGCAGATGTATCAGGAAGCGGAAATACAGGAAAAATGCGGATTTTATGTGGAATTAAATCAGGTCTTCACAAAAATCGTCTACCTGGTATTCCGCTCAAAGGATAAAAAGGCGGTATATCCCGTTCACACACAAAAGCTGATGATCCTGAAGAACAAGGCGGAGAAGTATGCGGTAAAGGGCACCCGCTATCTGAAGGCGCACGGCGTCAAAGCTCTGGCGGCAAAGACTGCGGGCAAGTTCAATACGATGCGCAAGGGCCCCATTCCTTACCAGAAATGGCTTCCGAAGCATCTGCCCACAGCGGCGCAGCTTGAGAAGCAGCGCCAGGCGAAGTTTGATTACCGTCCGTGTTTTTCCATTGTGGTGCCGCTCTACAGGACGCCTCAGCAGTATCTGGACAGGCTGATCGCTTCGATCAAGGATCAGACGTATGCGAACTGGGAGCTGTGTCTCTCCGATGGAAGCGGAAAGGAGAGCCCGATCCGCGGCGTGCTCGAACAATACAGGGATTCTGATCCGAGAATCCGCGTGCTCTTCCAGGACGAGCCGCTGCAGATTTCCGAGAATACGAACGCGGCCATCGGGATTGCGACCGGAGAATATATCGTGTTCGCGGATCATGACGATGAGCTGACGCCGAACGCTCTGTACGAGTGTGTGAAGGCGCTCAATGACGATCCGGAGATTGAGGTGCTTTACTCGGACGAGGATAAGATGTCCATGGACGGGCACAAGTTTTTCCAGCCCCATTTCAAGCCGGACTTTAATATTGACCTGCTGCGTACAGTAAATTATATCTGCCATCTGTTTGTGGCAAAGCGTTCCGTGATTGACCGCGTGGGGATGCTCAGAAGCGAGTTCGACGGTGCGCAGGACTATGATTTTATTTTCCGGTGTACGGAGGCGGCGGGAGAGAAGAAGATTCATCATATCCCGAAGATTCTGTATCACTGGAGGAGCCATGAGGACTCCACCTCGGAAAATCCCGCGAGCAAGCTGTATGCCTTTGACGCGGGGCAGCGCGCAATCCAGGCACACTATGACCGTGTCGGCATCCACGCCACTGTGGAGAAAGGCGAATACCTGGGGCTGTACCGGACGAAGTACATCCGTCCCTATGACCCTCTGGTGTCGATCGTGATCCCGAACAAGGATCATATTGATGATTTGAAGCGGTGTATTGACTCCATTGAGGAAAAGTCGACCTACCGCAATTATGAATATATCATTGTGGAGAATAACAGCACCGAACCGGAGACATTCGAATTCTATAAAAAGCTGGAGGCGGAGAATCCGAAGGTGCGTGTGGTATACTGGAAGGATATTTTCAATTATTCCGCAATCAACAATTTCGGCGTGCAGCATGCGAAGGGCGAGTACCTCTGGCTGCTGAATAACGATACGGAGATTATCAATCCGGACTGTCTGGAGGAGCTGCTCGGCTACTGTATGCGGGAAGACGTCGGAGTGGTGGGCGCGCGGCTCTATTTTGAGGACGACACCATCCAGCACGCCGGTGTGGTGATCGGTTTCGGCGGCATTGCGGGACACTGCTTTGTGCAGCAGCCGAGAGGCTATACGGGATACTGCCACCGCGTGATCTGCGCACAGGACTACAGCGCTGTGACAGCGGCGTGCATGATGGTGAAGCGCTCCGTATATGAGCAGGTGGACGGCTTTTCCACCGAGCTGCAGGTCGCGTTTAACGATATTGACTTCTGCATGAAAGTGCGCAGCATCGGAAAGCTGGTGGTCTACAATCCTTACGCGGAGCTGTACCACTATGAATCCAAGTCCCGCGGACTGGAGGACACACCGGAGAAAGTGGCGCGCTTTAACAGGGAGATCGCGACATTTGAAAAGCGCTGGCCGGATATTTTAAGGGACGGAGATCCGTACTATAATCCGAACCTTACCCTGGACAGCCAGGATTTCTCACTGAAAAGAATCTGATACCAGAGAAATATCAAATACAGGAGGTATATGAATATGCGGGTTTTAGTGACCGGCGTCAAGGGGCAGCTGGGCCATGACGTTATGAATGAACTGGAAAAACGCGGCTACGAGGGAGTAGGCGTAGATGTGGAGGAAATGGATATTACGGACGCGGAGGCTGTGGATAAGGTGATCCACGAGGCGCATGTGGACGCCGTTGTACACTGCGCGGCGTGGACAGCCGTTGACGCTGCGGAGGACAATGTGGATATGTGCCGCAAAGTCAACGCGTACGGGACAGAGAACATCGCGAAGATCTGCGGCGAGCTGGATATCCCGATGATCTATCTGAGCACAGACTACGTATTTGACGGAATGGGCGAGCGCCCCTGGGAGCCGGATGATCCGGTGACAGAGCCGCTCAACGTCTATGGACAGACGAAGTACGAAGGCGAGCTGGCTGTGGAAAAGTACGCGAAGAAGCATTACATTGTGCGTATCGCCTGGGTATTCGGTGTGAACGGAAAGAACTTTATCAAGACCATGTTAAAGCTTGCAAAGACGCATGACAGGCTCACGGTGGTCGATGATCAGATCGGAACGCCGACGTACACGTATGACCTGGCAATCCTTCTTGTGGATATGCTGGAGACGGACAAGTACGGCAAATACCATGTGACCAACGAAGGCGGCTACATCTCCTGGTATGATTTCGCAAAAGAGATTTTCCGCCAGGCGGGAGTCAATGTGGAGGTTGTGCCGGTGACCGCTGAGGAATACAAGGCAAAAGCAAAGCGCCCGTACAACAGCCGTATGAGCAAGGAAAAGCTGACGGCAAACGGATTCAAGAGACTGCCGACATGGCAGGACGCGCTGAAGCGATATCTGGAGATTATCCGGAATTAAGGCGTGAAAACGCGGAAATACAGACAGAAAAAAATCCGAAAGCAGAACCTGGCAGGTTTGGCTTTCGGATTTTTGCGTGCAGGAATCTTAAGAATGATGAGAGCGCTTTCTTTTCAGGAAGTACGCGCCCCAGATTCCCGCAGTCAGAAGCAGAGATGCCGCGCTTCCGATCACACCCGCGGCAAAGCCCGGACAGTGATATTCCAGGCGGATTTCATGGGAACCCCGGGTGAGGGAGATGCCGGTGAAGCCGTAATTGACACGGTGGATCTCAGTCTCCTCACCGTCCACATAGGCATGCCAGCCGTTTTCGTAGGGAATGGCGAGCATCAGAACGCCGTCGGAGGACACCTCGGCGGTGCCTGTGACCAGGCTGTCCCTGCGGCAGCTGTCAAACCGGATGCCGTCGCTGAGGGAGGAGAGATCGGCAGCGCTCTGGCGGTACAGGCGCAGATTTTCAAGCGCAGTCCCCGCAAGCGATCCGGTGGGGAGGGAGAGCGTCACCTGGCTGACTCCCTCGGGAACAGTCAGCGCTGCGTGGAGGCTGCCGTTCTCAGCGGTCAGCTGCGTGGTGTGGCCGCCGATTCCGGCATAGAGGTTGTCAGAACCGCCGGCCGGCAGCGTGAGGTCAAATTCCAGCAGCAGGCTTTCCTCAGCTCCGTCCCATGCGCTCTGCGGCAGCGTCAGCGTGACGGTATGCCCGTCCTCCGAATCGGCGCGCTCAATCAGCTGGCTGTCAGCAGCCTCCTCTCTGACATAATCGGAGAGATCGGCAGCGCCGCGCGTGAGCTCAGGAACCGTATCGCAGAGAAGATTTTCCGAGAGCAGGGCAGATGCGTCGAGCAGGGAGGCGTACGCTTCGTAATCTGCTGTGGAGAACACGGAGGTATAGAACTTTCCGAGCTGATCGGTGCGGGTATTGCGGTGCACATAGATGCTGCCGTACTGGCCGAAGAGCTCATAACCGGGGACGCCGAGGTCGGACTGGTGTGAGAGCACATACTTCACATGGCACAGAGCGGCGGGAAAGTTCTCCGACACTGCGTTCGCGAAACTCAGATGAGCGCTGTTGAGAATCTCCAGATTGCTCCAGAGCTTCTGAACAAACTCCGAGGTATAGGTGTTCAGCGTGGAGTTATAAGTACTGACTCCGCTGTAATTCTGCGCCAGAGCATTCAGGCAGGAGGTAGCGGTTCCGACAGTATAATCCTTCTCAACGCGGTAAAAGGATGGATCCTCCTGCGCAATCGCGGACAGGGCCTCCTCCACAGAGCCGTCATACAGCGCGTCAAAATACTCGGACGGCGCCTTGGCGAGCACGGAACGCCCGTCGTGGTACGAGGCGTACGCGTCCAGGCTCATCGTGAGCATCAGACAGAGCGCAAGGCCTGCGGTACAGATCTGCTGCTGCCGTCCGGACAGCGCGAAACAGTGTTTTCCGCTGAGATGCTCTTTCTGTCCGGCGGTCCGAAAGCGCGGCGCGCCGAAAAATGCGCCGAGCGCCAGGAACAGCGCCATGCCCGCTGCGAGCACTCCGAGCGCGGCGGCAAGACCGCTGTCCGCGCCTGCCTGCATCCGGAAGTAAAAAGCCGTCGTACCGGCTGCCGTCACGATGAGCAGCGGAAGGGATAACCGGCGATGCTCCAGCGCCTCGTGCAGCATCTGCGCCATGATCCAGGCAAAAAACGGAAGGCAGACAAAGGTCTGGCGCGAGAACGGATAGGCGAATCCGTTGAAAATCAGGCTTCCCAGAGGGATCAGCAGCACAAATGCGCAGAGAGCCAGCGCGGAGAGCAGCAGAAGCCGCTGCTTCATGGAAAAACGTTCCATTGCCGAGGAACTCTTTGGGCGGAAGCCGCTTTTTACCCAGTCCCGGATCACGAAGAAACAAAACTGCACAGCCGCGAACAGGAACAGCACAGACAGGAACACGCTGGGATCCTCATAATAGTTCGTAAAACCGCTGTAATCGTTGATCCCCTGCAGATTTCCGGAGAAAAACCGTTTCAGCAGCGTCGTGTAATACGGCGCTTCATACAGCCGCAGCTCCCGCAGGATCTTTGTCGCCAGAGACTCTCCTCCTACGCGTCCCGACACGCCGAGAATCATCATGGCATTCGGGAGCAGCGAGAACAGGCCGATACCGATGCCCAGCACCATGGATCCGTATGCCTTCCCCACGCCGGCAAGCCCTTTTTTGCAGAACAGCCTTCCGTTCCACGCTGTGCGGTACAGGATATAAAAGCCCAGCACGAGAAACTGCATATAGCTCAGATACAGGGAGTACGCGCTGCTCACAGCGCACAGGAGCGTAAGTCCGAGCAGCCAGCCGGTCTTTCGCAGAGCTTTCTCGGCGGCGAGCAGAAGCAGCGGAAAGAGCACCACCACAGTTCCGAACTGATAATGCTGTCCCCAGACAACCAGATAGCCGCACAGCCCGTAGGCGTAAGCGGCGAGTACCTTGCTTCGCTCTGAAAGTGAAAAGCAGGAGAGAAAACCGTAGACCGCAAGCCCTGCCAGCAGGATACGGAGGATCTGGAGAAACACGAGAATCCCGTAGATGCGCTCCGCGCCGAAGAGCACGCCGAAGAGGTACAGCAGCATCAGAAACGGATCAAAAAGATTCAGGGAGAACATATTGATGCCGAATCCGTTGTTGAAATCCCAGAGGGAAAAACTGCCCTCCCGCAGATGATTGATAATGGTCTGATAATGCATCAGATACTGGTCATACGTATCTGAGCCGATGTCAGTAAAGGCGAGAAGTTCTCCGCCGAAGAGAAAGGACCCGAAAATAAACAGGCAGGAAAGAAGCAGAAGTCCGGAGAGAACGGCCATGGATCTTCTGCTCGTTTTCGCTTCATACATAGTAAAATACCTCATTTCAAATATGATTAATATCCTGTGCATCATTATAGCACAAGAAATGTGCCGCAACAATGACTTGACAGAATCTGAGGATTTTACTATAGTAAACAAAGCTGAACTGTAATAACAAAGAAAGAAGATACACTTGAAAAATGGAGAAAAGGAACAATGATAGATTTCAATAAAGCCCCTGTGGTGGGAAATGAGCTTGCCTATATGCAGCAGGCGATGCAGAACCACAAGCTCTGCGGCGACGGGCCGTTTACGAAGAAGTGTTCCGGGCTGATGCAGGAAGCATTCGGCAGCCGTCATCTGCTCCTGACCACATCCTGTACGCACGCTCTGGAGATGGCGGCGCATCTGTCAGACGTCGGGGAGGGAGACGAGGTGATCATGCCGTCCTACACGTTCGTGTCCACAGCCGACGCTTTTGTCCAGCGGGGAGCGAAGATCGTGTTTGTGGATATCCGGCCGGATACCATGAACATCGACGAGACAAAGATCGAGGAGGCGGTCACGGAGCGCACGAAGGCGATCGTGCCGGTTCATTACGCGGGCGTGGCGTGCGCGATGGATGAGATCATGGCGATTGCCGCAAAATATAATCTGAAAGTCGTGGAGGACGCCGCTCAGGGTGTGAACGCCTGGTATAAGGGCAGAGCGCTCGGAACGATCGGAGATTTTGGCTGCTATAGCTTTCATGAGACGAAGAATTACACGATGGGAGAAGGCGGGGCAATCCTGTTCCAGGACGATGAATACCGTGACAGGGCTGAGATTCTCAGAGAAAAGGGGACGGACAGAAGCAAGTTCTTCCGCGGCCAGGTGGACAAGTATACCTGGGTCAGCTACGGTTCCTCCTATCTGCCGAGCGATCTCAACGCCGCCTACCTGTACGCGCAGCTTGAGCAGATGAGCGCGATCAATGAGAAGCGGCTCGCGATCTGGAACTACTATCATGAGAGCTTTGAGGAACTTGAGAAAGAAGGTCTTGTGACAAGGCCGACAGTGCCGGATTACGCGGTTCACAATGCCCACATGTACTATCTGAAAGTAAAGGATCTCAAGACCAGGACCGCCCTGATCCAGTGGCTGAAGGAACACGGCGTTCAGAGCGTGTTTCATTACATTCCGCTGCACTCTTCGCCGGCGGGAAGGAAGTTCGGAAGATTCAGCGGCGAGGATGTGTACACCACAAGGGAGAGTGAACGATTGCTGCGGCTTCCGATGTATTACAGTCTGACAATGGAAGAAGCCGCGCAGGTTGCGGCAGCGGTGAAGGGCTTCTGGGAGCAGAAGGGAGCGCGCGATGGCAGATAACAGATGGATACAGTTTGCGAAAAAGCTGAAACCCTACTATATAAAGAAGGGACTGCGGTATTTAAAGCACTTTGGCGTAAAGGAATTCATGGTTCGCCTGGCGGAGCGCACGGAACCGGAGGACGTACCGTACGATCCCTGGTTCCAGAGCCACAGGGCAACTGAGGAAGACCTAAAGAGGCAGAGAAGCCGCAGATGGAAGGAAATGCCGAAAATCAGCATTGTGGTTCCGGCATTTCACACTCCGGAAGTATTTCTGCGGCAGATGATCGACAGCGTGATTGCGCAGTCTTACGGGAACTGGGAACTGTGCATTGCCAACGGGAGCCCGCAGGACGAGACGATGCAGCGCGTGCTCCGGGAATATGCCGGGAAGGACGAGCGGGTCAGATACAGAGACTTAGAGGAGAATCTGGGAATCGCGGGCAACACGAACGCTGCCTTTGAGATGGCGCGGGGAGAGTTCGTCGGTCTTCTCGATCACGATGATCTGCTGGCTCCGAACGCGCTCTATGAGATTGTCAGCGTCATCGAACAGGACAGCGCCGTCGATGCGGTGTACACGGATGAAGATAAGGTGCGCACAGATCTGTCCGAGCATTTCCAGCCGCATTTTAAGCCGGATTTCAATCTGGACCTGCTGCGCTCCAATAATTACATCTGCCATTTCTTCGTGGTGCGCAAAGCGCTGATGGAGAAGGTCGGAGGCTTCCGAAAGGAGTTTGACGGGGCGCAGGATTATGACTATATTTTCCGCTGCACGGAACAGGCGCGGCAGACGGCGCATGTGCCGGAGATTCTCTATCATTGGAGAGTCCACGAAGCGTCGACGGCTGACAATCCCGCCAGTAAGATGTACGCTTTTGAGGCCGGGAAACGCGCGATCGAGGAGCATCTGCAGCGCTGCGGCGAACAGGGCGAGGTCACGCTGCGCAAAGATCTGGGATTTTACAGGGTAAAATATCCGGTGCATGGCAATCCGCTTGTCTCTGTGCTGATTCCGAACAAAGATCAGAGCGCAACGCTGAGAAAGTGCCTGGATTCTCTGAAAAAGACTGCGTATCCGAATTATGAGATCATAATTATAGAAAATAACAGTACGGAAGAAGAGACGTTCGTGTATTACCGGGAGCTGGAGCAGGATCCCGCCGTGCGCGTGGTGCGCTGGGAGCAGAAGGGATTTAATTACTCTGCGCTGAATAATTTTGGCGCGGGCTTTGCGCGCGGAGAGTATCTCCTCTTCCTGAATAACGATATCGAGGCGATCAAAAGCGGCTGGATGGAGGAGCTGCTGGCAAACTGCCAGAGAGAGCAGGTGGGAATTGTGGGGGCGAAGCTCTACTATCCCGATGACACCGTGCAGCACGCCGGGACGATCGTGGGCCTGGGAGGGATTGCGGGGCACGCGTTTATCAATCTGCCGCGCGCCCGCAGCGGCTATCTGCACAAAGCTTCGCTTCAGATGGATCTGAGCGCTGTGACCGCGGCGTGCATGATGATGAAACGACAGGTGTTCGAACAGCTCGGCGGCTTTGAGGAGCAGCTCGCAGTGGCGTTCAATGACGTGGATCTGTGCCTTCGCACCGTGCAGGCGGGTTATCTGGTTGTGTACAATCCGGAGGCAGAGCTTTACCATCACGAGTCCAAGTCCCGCGGAGCTGAGGACAGCGAGGAAAAGGTGCGCCGTTTCCAGCGGGAGATTGAATTTATGCGCACCCGATGGATCCGGATTCTGAAGGACGGCGATCCGAATTACAATAAGAACTTGACCCTAAGCAAATGGAATTATTCGCTGCGGGTATGACAAAGGGGACATTATGCAGAAAGTGACAGTGGTGATTCCGAACTTTAACGGGATCGCGTATATCAGAAAATGCCTGGACAGCCTGCGAAAACAGGATTTTTCGGATTTTTCGGTGATCGTCGTGGACAACGGATCCTCGGACGGCAGCAGGGAACTGATGAGAGAACATTACCCGGAGGTGCGCCTGATCGCTCTCCAGGAGAATCTTGGATTCTGCAGAGCGGTCAATGAGGGAATCCTGCATTCGGATACGCCCTATGTGCTGCTCCTGAACAACGATACGGAGGCGGAGCCGGGATTTGTGCGCGCCATGTATGAGGCGATGGAAGTGCGGCCCCGCGCGTTTTCGTGCAGCGCGAAGCTGCTGCAGTATCATGAGCGCACCAGGATGGACGACGCGGGAGACTTCTATAATGCCCTGGGCTGGGCATACGCCAGAGGAAAAGGAAAGCCGGAAGAGAAGTACAGCCAGAGCTGCCGGATCTTTTCCTCCTGCGGCGCTGCCGTGATCTACCGCAGAAGTATCCTCGAGCAGATCGGAATTTTTGACGAAGAGCATTTTGCCTATCTGGAGGATATGGACCTGGGCTACCGCGCGCGGATTGCGGGATATGAGAACTGGTACATACCCTCGGCGCGCGTCTATCATATCGGCAGCGCCACCACGGGGTCGCGGTATAACGAGTTTAAGATCCGCTATTCTTCCAGGAACAATATTTACCTGATTTATAAGAATATGCCGGTTTTACAGATTATCTTGAACCTGCCCTTCCTGGTGGCGGGATTTTTAATAAAATTTTTATTTTTTGCGTCCAGGGGATATGCCAGAGAATATCTGGCTGGGATCAAGAACGGTTTTTCCATCAGCAGAAACGGAAAAAAAGCCGGAAAAAAGGTAAAATTCCGGTTAAGCAATATGAAAAATTATGCAAAGATTCAGCTGGAGCTGTGGGTCAATCTGGTGGGCAGATTCCTGTAAACGGCGTTTTTTCAGAAAAGTGTAAGAAAATATTCTGTTGCCCTTTTTCGCAAGTTTTGGTATAGTAAAGTTTATAATGAGCAGAACAAGGGACAGGTCTGCGGATTTTTATGTAATTTTGGACAAGGCGAAAGGTAATAAGGTGACCTACATTGATTAAGGATAATCAAAAGTACTTTAACCGGATGCATGTTCTGATTGACGCGGTGGTGATAGCCGTCTCTTACTGGCTGGCATGGGTGCTGAAGTTCAGGAGCGGGCTGTTCGATAACGAGGGCGGCATGCTCCCGTTCGAATGGTATATGTTCGGGCTTATATTTATCATCCCCGGCTATCTGATTCTGTATTATGCGTTCAATCTGTATACTTCCAAGCGCGTTCAGGGCCGGCGGCTGGAATTTGCCAACATAGCGAAGGCGAATACCATCGGCATGCTTCTGATGATCAGCGCGATCTATGTTATCATTAAGGAGATCGACTTTTCCCGCTGGGTTATCTTCATTTTCTATGCCGTGAACATAGTCCTTGAGACATTTGTAAGAAACGGCATCAGATATCTGCTACGCGATATGCGCAGGCGCGGATTCAACCAGAAGCATATCCTTCTGGTTGGCTACAGCCGGGCTGCTGAGGAATACATTGACCGCATTATTCAGAACCCTCAGTGGGGCTACACAGTCAGAGGCATTCTGGATGATTCCGTCACTGCGGGTACCATGTATAAGGGCGTCAAAGTACTTGGCAGAATTGATAATCTCATGGTGATTCTGCCGGAGAATAAACTGGACGAGATAGCGATCACGCTGGGTCTGAGTGAATATTTCCGGCTGGAAGAAATTGTCGCGCTGTGTGAGAAATCCGGCGTGCATACGAAGTTTATTCCGGATTATAATAATATTATTCCAACAAAACCATATACGGAAGACCTGCTGGGGCTTCCGGTTATCAATATCCGTTACGTGCCGCTGACAAATACGTTCAACGCCACGGTAAAGCGGCTTATGGATGTGGTTGGGGCTATTGTGGCTATTATACTTTTTTCACCCGTTATGCTGATTGCGGCAATCCTGGTGAAAGTGACTTCTCCCGGCCCTCTTATTTATAAGCAGGTCCGCGTCGGGCTGCACAACAAGAGCTTCGAGATGTATAAGTTCCGTTCCATGGAGGTACAGCCGGAGCAGGAAGAGCAGAAGGCGTGGACAGTCAAGAATGATCCGAGAGTCACGACAGTGGGAAAGTTTATGCGCAGGACAAGCATAGACGAGCTCCCACAGCTCTTCAATGTACTGCGGGGTGATATGAGCCTTGTGGGTCCGCGGCCGGAACGGCCGTTCTTCGTGGAGAAGTTCCGCGAGGAGATCCCGAGATACATGGTCAAGCACCAGGTGCGTCCCGGACTGACCGGGTGGGCACAGATCCATGGCTACCGGGGAGATACTTCGATCCGCAAGCGCATTGAGCACGATCTGTACTACATTGAGAACTGGACTGTCGGGCTGGATATCAAGATCTTGTTCCTCACCTTCTTCAAAGGCTTTGTGAACAAGAATGCTTATTGACGATAAGTGATAAAAGAACGCTAAGGGGAAGAGGTATGGCTAAGAAAGTAAAGAAGAGCAAAGCTGCCAGGCGGCGCAGAAGAAGACGGGTATTTTTTGGTCTGGAGATTACGCTCCTGCTTGTACTGATCTGCGGTGTCTATGTATTGAGAAAGGCACAGGATGTGCTGAGCAATATCAATTTTGAGGAGAGCAATTATACGGCTGCCGATATCAGCGCAGATGAGGCTGCGATCCGTGAGCAGAAGAAACAGGGATACGAGATTATCGCGCTTCTGGGAATTGACGCGAGGAGCGCTGAAGAACTGAAGCGGAACAACAGCGACACAATGATCCTTGCATGCATTGATCATAATAACCAGCAGATCAAGCTGGCATCGATCTACAGAGACACGCTGCTGAATGTCGGAGACGGTGAGGGCGGCGATTATTACATGAAGTGCAACGACGCCTACAATCAGGGCGGCGCGGAGCAGTTCCTCCGGATGGTAAATCAGAATCTGGATCTGAATGTCACAAAATACGCGACAGTGAACTTTAAGGGGCTTGCCGAGGCGGTGGATCTGCTTGGCGGTCTGGATATTACAATGCGCGGCGATGAGATTATTCATATGAACAACTACTGTGTGGAGACTTCTGAGGTGACGGGCATGGACTATGAGCCGGTAGAGGAGCTGGAGAGTGATCTGGATATGGCGACTGTCCATGTCAACGGCGTACAGGCAGTGTCCTATTCCCGCATCCGCTACGACGAGGGCAGCGATTTCAGGCGCGCCTCCAGACAGCGTCTGGTGCTGGAGAAACTGTTCGAGAAGGCAAAGAGCGCCGGCATCCCGACGATGATCAACGTTATGGAGCAGGTGCTTCCTGATGTGCTGACGAATATGACTTCTGAGGAGATTATGTCCCTGGGGATGTCAGTCATTACCTACAGCTTAGGAGAGCAGATCGGTTTCCCGATCGATCATATTGAAGACAATGTATATGTAAGCGGAGCGACCAGAGATGTGGTTGTCCCGGTGACGCTGGAGGATAATGTAGTGAAGCTGCATCAGTTCCTGTTCCCTGAAATGACGTACACTCCGTCGGAAAGTGTACAGCAATTCAGCAATGACATCGCAGAATTTTCCGGATACGGCGCGGAGGATATTCCTGAGTTCAGCAACAATGGAGCTATCATCGTAGAGCAGGAGACTTTATATTAACGGAAGAGAAAAAAAGCTGCGGTTCTGCCGGACGAATAATTCTTCGGCCTTCCGCAGCTTTTTGAGAATATGGAGGCATGTATGAACAGACCGACGGTGGATTTGATTATCCCCACCTATAAGCCGGGAAAGGAATTTCCGGCTCTTTTAAAAAAAATTGCCGCGCAGACGTATCCGGTCAGACGGATCATTGTGCGAAATACAGAAGAGGCGTATTGGGACAGCCGATGGGAGCAGCTTGTGCCGAATCTGGAGGTTCACCATATCCGAATGGAAGACTTCGACCACGGCGGAACAAGGGCAGAGGCAGCCGCGTGTTCCGATGCGGATCTTCTCTTTTTCATGACCCAGGACGCGGTGCCAGCGGACAACAATCTGGTCCATAATCTGGTGAAGCCTTTTGCCATGCAGTCTGTAAAGGCGTCGTATGCCCGACAGCTCGCCAGACCGGACTGCCGTTTTCTGGAAGCGTATACGAGATCTTTCAATTATCCGGAGAAGAGCTGTCTCAAAGATCTGGGAGATCTGCCGGAGCTTGGCATCAAGACGTTTTTCTGTTCCAATGTGTGCGCAGTATACGAGCGGACAGCGTATGAGGAGCTTGGAGGCTTTATCCGCCGCACGATCTTCAATGAGGATATGATCTTTGCCGGACAGCTGATCCAGGAAGGCTATACCATCGCATACTGCGCAGACGCCAGGGTATACCACTCCCACAATTATACGGGCAGAGAACAGCTGCGCCGAAACTTTGATCTGGCGGTCTCTCAGGCGGATCATCCGGAAATCTTCGGCGGAATTTCTTCAGAGGGAGAGGGAATCCGCATGGTGATATCCGCGGCAAAGCATGTCTGCGCGGCTGGGAAACCGTGGCTTG
Organism: uncultured Lachnospiraceae bacterium; assembly: GCA_930989745.1. Taxonomy (GTDB): domain Bacteria; phylum Bacillota; class Clostridia; order Lachnospirales; family Lachnospiraceae; genus Egerieimonas_A; species Egerieimonas_A faecigallinarum. The sequence goes on from CAKNMY010000009.1 coordinate 29,847, forward strand.
TGGCAGAGCTGGTATATCAGAGCGGATGCAAGTATATCGGATATTTTCTGGGAAAGCGCTACCGTCATCTTCCGGAGTCTGCAGTCCGCAGACTGACGATGAGCCCGCTGTACTGGGAGAAGCCAAAGAACAGAAATTCTTAAGATATCTTTGTTTTACAAACAGTATGAAATTTGGTATGATAGATGGGGCGATACAGTACACACCGATAAGTAAAGGAAAAAGAACATGGCTAAGAAAAAAGTAAATAAAAAGAGCAAAGCGTACAAAAGGCGCAGAAAAAGACGTGTTCTGTTCGGAGTTGAGATTTTTGTCCTTCTGATCCTGGTGGGATGCTTGCTGGTATACTCCAAGGCAAAAGGGCTTCTGAACAGCATGAATCTGGTGGATCAGAATTTCAGCATCACGGATATCAGCGCTGATGAAGAAACGATCAGAGAACAGAAGCGGCAGGGCTATGAAACCATTGCGTTGGTAGGCGTGGACTCCAGAGAGACGGATGAGCTGATGAACAGCGACGTGATGATTCTTGCATGCATTGATCACAATAATAAGCAGATCAAGCTGGCATCTATCTACAGGGACACGCTCCTCAATATCGGAGACGGAGAGGGCGGAGATTTCTATACCAAGAGCAACGACGCATATAACAAGGGCGGCTATGAGCAGTTCCTCAAGATGGTGAATGAGAATCTTGATATGAACATTACGAAATTTGCGACAGTGAACTTTAAGGCTGTTGCAGACGCGATTGATCTGCTGGGAGGGCTGGATGTCACGGTCAGCGGAGCGGAGATCATCTTCATGAATGACTATTGTATCGAGACCTCTAAGGCAACAGGACTGGACTATGAGCCGATCCCGGAGCTGGGAAGCGATACTGAGACAGCGACTGTACATCTGAACGGCGTGCAGGCGGTATCATATGCCCGTATCCGTTACGGCGGAGGCGATGACTTCCGGAGAACTTCCAGACAGCGCATGATTATGGAGAAGATGTTCGCGAAGGCAAAGACCGCAGGAATTCCGACGCTCATGAAGATCATGGAGAAAGTGCTTCCGGAGATTACAACGAATATTGATTCGGATGAGATCATGAGTCTCGGCATGACGCTTCTGAGCTACTCGATCGGCGGGCAGACAGGATTCCCCTTCGACCATGTGGAGGGAACTGTCTACACCGGAGGCAGCGAACGCAGTGTGGTTATTCCGGTGACACTGGAGAATAACGTGATCCAGCTTCATCAGTATATGTATCCGGAGATGAGCTATACGCCCTCTGAGACGGTTCTGGAATACAGCAGCGATATTATCGAGATTTCAGGCTATGGCCCTGAGGATATCCCGGAATACAGCCAGGACGGCGCGAATCCGGTACAGCAGGAGACTCCGTACTGATCATACAGCGGCGGCAGCAGGCATCAGAGAAGATGCCGCTGCCGCCGCTTTTTGCTCAGATTTTCCCTTAAGCGCGCGTTCTGATTTTACAAAATGTTAAAAGTCTGGTATGATATACGGGATACTGAGGGTGAAAACGAGAAACAGTGAAATTTTTGAGGAGGAATTTTATATGTGTGGAATCGTTGGATACATTGGAAATCATCAGGCTGCGCCGGTTTTGCTGGACGGCCTGGCAAAGCTGGAATACCGCGGGTACGACTCCGCAGGCATGGCAGTCTATGACGGGGAGGAAATCCGCATGGTTAAGGCGACCGGACGGCTGAAAGTGCTGGACGCGCTGACGCAGGGAGGAAGTACGCTGCCGGGAACCGCGGGAATCGGGCATACCAGATGGGCAACCCACGGGAGTCCCACAGACACAAATGCTCATCCGCATTTTAACAGCGACGCGTCGATCGCTGTGGTGCATAACGGGATCATCGAGAACTATCAGAAACTGAAGAAAAAGCTTGAAGCCAGGGGGTATAAGTTTGTATCAGAGACAGATACGGAAGTGATTGCCCATCTGCTCGACCGCTATTATCAGGGGAATCCCCTGGAGGCGATAACAAAGATCATGCACCGCATGGAGGGGTCATACGCCCTGGGTATTATTTTCCGGGATCATCCCGATGAGATCTATGCGGTGCGCAAAGACAGCCCGCTGATTGTCGGCAAGAGCAGCGAGGGCAGCCTGATGGCTTCGGATGTGCCGGCGATTCTGAAGTACACGAGAAGCGTGTACTTTATCGAAAATGAGGAGATCGTAAAGCTTACGAGGGACCGCCTGGAGTTTTATAATATCGATGAGGAGGAGCTGGAAAAAGAGCCGGCGGAAATCTCCTGGGACCTGAGCGCGGCAGAAAAGGGCGGTTACGACTATTTCATGCTCAAGGAGATCTATGAACAGCCGAAGGCGATCAGCGACACAATGAATCCGCGCATCCGGGACGGAGAGATCGTAATTGAAGAACTCGGCATGAGTGATGAGGAAATCCGGGAGATCCGTAAAATATACATTGTGGCATGCGGTTCAGCCTACCATGCCGGCGTGACCGGAAAATACGTACTGGAGGGCATGGCGCGCATACCCGTGGAAGTGGATCTTGCGTCGGAATTCCGATACCGCAATCCGATTCTCGATGAGAAGACGCTGGTCATCATTATCAGCCAGTCCGGCGAGACTGCCGATTCCCTTGCGGCGCTGCGGGAGGCAAAGGAGAGAAAAAGCCGTGTTCTGGGAATTGTGAATGTGGTCGGAAGCTCTATTGCGAGGGAGGCCGACAATGTATTTTATACCTGGGCAGGGCCGGAGATTTCCGTTGCCACCACGAAGGCGTACAGCACACAGCTGATCGCGCTGTATCTGCTTGCGATGAAGTTTTCAAAAGTGCGCGGTACGGTCGGAGAGGCGGAATTTGCAGCCATGCTGGAGGATCTGAGACGGCTGCCAAAACAGGTGGAGTTCCTCCTCGGAGGGCAGGAGAGGATTCAGAAATTTGCAAACCGCTATCTGGCGGCAGATCATATTTTCTTCATCGGGCGCGGGCTTGACTACGCGATTTCCCTGGAGGGGTCCTTAAAGCTCAAGGAGATTTCCTACATCCACTCCGAGGCGTATGCTGCCGGGGAGCTCAAGCACGGTACGATTTCTCTGATTGAGGACGGAACTCTGGTGGTGGCAGTGCTGACGCAGGAAGAACTGTATAAAAAGACAATCAGCAATATACAGGAAGTCCGCACCCGGGGCGCGTTCGTCATGGCGGTGACAAACGCACATCACACAGATGCGGAGAAGAACGCGGATTATGTGATATATCTGCCCGAAACCAACTCATATTTTACGAATTCTCTGGCAGTAATACCTCTGCAGCTGTTTGGATACTATGTCGCGCTCGGACGCGGACTGGATGTGGATAAGCCGAGAAATCTTGCGAAATCTGTAACGGTGGAATAGTTTCGGCATTTCATGCAAATTTAAATATTTCATCACAGAATGAACACAAATCACAGGTAAACTGTGCTTATACAAGATAAATGAGAAAAGGGGTAACAGCCATGAGTGACGAATTCAAAAGAGACGAAATAGACAGCGTCTCATCAGATAACAACAATCAGCAGGAAACTGCGCAGAATACGGAAGTATCCGGAACAGCTCCGGAAGAGAACAAAGAGAGTACGCCGAAGAGCAGTACGTACAGCTGGGTGAATCCAAAAGTGAAGAATCCTGACAGCCAGAGCAGTTCGGACAGCAGTTTTCACAGTACGGATGAGACGGGAGAGACTTCTATTCCGAATCAGAATCAGCAGCAGGAGAACAACAGCATGGGAGCGCAGGAGCAGCCATCTCAGGAACAGCAGCCCAAAGAGCACAGCAGAACCTACCGCCCATACCAGTTTTCCACACCTGCATCTGAGGAACCGAAGGATAAGAAGAGAAGGAAAGAAAAGAAGCAGGGCGGTTATAAGCCATCCTCAACAGCCAGAAAGTACGGCCTTGCCGTAGGGCTTGCAGTCGTATTCGGACTGGTTGCCGGCGGCGTATTCCAGGGCGTGAATATCATATCAGACACACTGCGCGGCGAGGAGGAACAGCAGGCGCAGGTGGTGATCCCGCAGGTGCAGGATTCCGTACAGGATACAGACAGCAGCGGTTCCGCTTCTTCCGAGAGCGGTAATACGGTTGCGGATGTTGCTGAGATTGCGATGCCGTCCGTAGTATCCATCACGAATGTCAGCGTCCAGGAGGTCACCGACTGGTTCGGACGCCGGTATGAGCAGGAAGAGCCGAGCAGCGGTTCCGGAATCATCGTGGGACAGAATGACACGGAGCTTCTGATCGCGACCAATAACCATGTAGTTGAGGGAGCGACAACGCTTTCCGTATGCTTTACGGATAACAGCGTGGTGAGCGCACAGACCAAAGGAACAGATCCCGATAACGACCTTGCGGTAATCGCGGTTAATCTTTCCGATATATCTGAGGAAACGCAGAACAGCATCAAGGTGGCGGCACTGGGCGATTCCTCCCAGCTTGCACTTGGCGAGCAGGTGGTAGCAATTGGAAACGCGCTGGGTATTGGACAGTCTGTGACGAGCGGATATGTCAGCGCTGTGGACCGTCAGATTGAAGGCAGCGAGACCAAGCTGATCCAGACGGACGCGGCGATCAACCCCGGCAACAGCGGCGGCGCGCTGCTGAATATGGATGGAGAAGTAATTGGCATCAACTCCTCCAAATATGCCGATACCGATGTGGAGGGAATCGGATTTGCGATTCCTCTCGAGACAGCGGAGCCGATTCTTCAGAACCTGATGAATATGGAGACGAGATCCAAAGTGGATGACAGCGAGGCATCTTACCTGGGGATCACCTCCGCAAATATATCTTCCGATGTGGCAGCACAGATTGCAGAGCTTTATAATCTGCCGGAAGGCGTCTCTGTAACGGAAGTGGAAGAAGGCGGTCCTGCTGATGAGGCGGGCATCAAAGCGGGCGATATTATCACAAAGTTTGACGGTGTCTCCGTAAAAACCATAGATGAGCTGACCGAGCGCCTGACGTATTATAAGAAGGGCGAGACCGTGGAAGTGACGATCAGCCGTTCCGATAACGGAGAATATAAGGAACAGACCGTCACCGTCACCCTGGGCGACAAGGCGGATCAGCAGCCGATAGATGAACAGAACTGAGATAACAGACTAACAGGTTTGCATTCAGAAGAGCAGAAATTTTCTTCGGAAACGGAAGATTTCTGCTCTTCCTCTTTATATTATCGCACAGACAGTTTAGAAAAAGTTCACTTGTAGCCTCTATACTTTTACGCTATAATAAAGCCATGAATGGAAAGTGAGGAGTGTAATATGCCTGAAGATAAAGACAGACCGGACACTGCCGGGAATCAGGATAAGGATTCCGCAGACGAATACGAAAAAGTCTGCTTTCTGTGCAGAAGACCGGAGAGCAAAGCGGGCAAGATGATTGAACTGCCCAATAATATACACATCTGCATGGACTGCATGCAGAAGAGTTTTGATTCCATGAATAATGGAAACGTCAACTATACGGATCTGATCAATAATCTGCCCCCGAACATGGGGATGATTGATCTGTCCAGCCTTCAGAACCGCGTCCCGGAACGCCAGAGGCTGAAGAAGAAGAAAGAAGAGAAGAAGGAAGCCAGGAAGAAGTTCAGCATCAAGGATATTCCGCCGCCGCATAAGATCAAGAAGCAGCTTGATGAATATATCATCGGACAGGAGCATGCCAAGAAAGTGATGTCCGTGGCGGTATATAACCACTACAAGCGGGTATTTGCCCCGGAAACTGATGTGGAGATCGAGAAGTCCAATATGCTGATGATCGGACCTACAGGAAGCGGCAAGACCTATATGGTGCAGACGCTGGCAAGGCTTCTGGATGTGCCGCTCGCCATCACCGATGCGACCTCCCTGACAGAAGCGGGATATATTGGGGATGATGTGGAGAGCGTGGTATCCAAGCTGCTGGCATCCGCAGACAATGATGTGGAGCGCGCGGAGCACGGAATTATTTTTATTGACGAGATTGACAAGATTGCGAAGAAGAAGAATACGAACCAGAGAGATGTCAGCGGAGAGGCAGTGCAGCAGGGAATGCTGAAGCTGCTGGAGGGCAGCGACATTGAAGTGCCCGTGGGAGCCAACAGCAAGAACGCAATGGTGCCGCTGACGACAGTGAACACCCGCAATATCCTCTTCATCTGCGGCGGCGCGTTCCCGGATCTGGAGAACGTCATCAAGGACCGTCTGACCAAGAGTTCCTCCATCGGATTTCAGTCCGAGCTGAGGGACAAGTACGATAATGATAAGAACATTCTTGACAAAGTGACGACAGAAGATCTCAGAACGTTTGGAATGGTTCCGGAGTTTCTGGGACGCCTGCCGGTGGTCTTTACCCTGCAGGGGCTGACGGAAGATATGCTGGTGCAGATCTTAAAGGAGCCGAGAAACGCGATCCTGAAGCAGTATAAGAAGCTGTTGGAGCTGGATGAAGTGAAGCTGGAGTTTGAGGACGGAGCGCTGCGCGCGATCGCGAAGAAAGCGCTGGAGAAGGATACCGGAGCCAGAGCGCTGCGGGCGATTCTGGAGGAATATATGCTTGATATCATGTATGAGATACCGAAGGATGATTCCATTGGTGAGGTGGTGATCACAGAAGAATATATCGAGCACACCGGGGGACCGAAGATCCTGCTGAGAGGACAGGAGCTCCCGCTGCTCTCAACACAGCAGTAGCATAGCCCCGGGTGAGGGGCGCCGGAAAGGAGAGGTGGATTTTATGGAAGATTTTTTTGAAGATCTGGGGAACACGCTGAAGAAGACTGCCGAGACGGTAGAGAAGAAGACGAATGACTTTATCGGCATGCAGAAGCTGCGCTCCCGAATCAGCGCATGCGAGCGCAAGACAGAGCGGAATTTCCGGGATCTTGGTGAGATTATATTCCGCCGTTTTGTGGACGGTGAGTCCATGGACGGAGAGATTGCGAATATCTGCGATGAGGTTTTAGAACTTCAGAAAGAGCTTGCGGTATACAGGGAACGGCTTGCGGCAAAGCGCGGCCTGACAATCTGTCCTGCCTGCGGTGCTCATGTTCCGAGAGATGCGGCATTCTGTATGCGCTGCGGAGCACCGATGCCGAAGGAGGAGAGCCGCGCGGAGGAAGCTGCTGCGGAGACCGAGACAACTGACACTGAGACTTCTGACACTGACGCTCAGCCGCAGGAGGCGGAAGAAAAGCCTGCGCAGGACACACAGGACGGTTCCTGTGAAGCACAGCAGACCCAGGAGACAGCGGAGGAGACAAAAGAATAGGCGTATGATATTCATTGGAATCTTTGCGGGGATCTTTGTCCTGGATCTGCTGATGAAGAAATGCGCGGAATACCGCCTGAAGGATAAGGAGAAGAGAGAGCTGGCGGGCGGTGCGGTGATTCTGCACCGCTATGAGAATCCCGGCGCCGCGCTGGGAATTCTGAAGCATCACGCGAAGGCTGTGCTGTGGGGAACTTTTATAATTCTGTCTCTTCTTACGGCTCTCTTCCTGAAGCTTGTGCGGCAGCCGGGTCGGACCGGTGAGAAGCTGGGACTTGCCTTGCTGCTCGGCGGGGGCTGGAATAACTGGACGGACCGGGTGATCAAGGGAAGCGTGACGGATTACATAAGCTTTCGGAGCAGATGGAAGAGATTCAGCAGAATCGTGTTCAATCTGTCAGATTTCGCAATTTTCGCCGGCACCGCGCTGGCAGGGCTCAGCAGAAGCGGGAGAAGATCGTAACAATTCAGAGCAGACGTGACAGTCTGCTCTTTTTGCTTTATGGAGGGGGAATTTATGCATTATATCTTGCATCTGACAAATGACTGCAACCTATCCTGCTCTTATTGTTACGTATGCCAGAAGCAGGAATATATGGACAGCGCGACCGTCAGGAACGCGGCGCGGCTGGCAGCGCGCCAGGATCAGGCGACAGTGGGGATTGGCTTTTTTGGCGGAGAGCCAATGCTGTGCAGAGACAGAATTTATGAAGCTGTGGCGTACTGCCGGGAGCTTGAGCGGGAGTATCCGGTGCGCTTTCATTTTAAAATGACTACGAACGGGACGCTTCTGGATCGGGAATTTCTGGAGTTTTCTTCCAGAGAGCGCATTATGATCGCGCTGTCCTGCGACGGAACGCAGACGGCGCATGATATGCACCGAAGAGACCGTCAGGGACATCCCACCTGGGAGCGGCTGGACGCAGTCATTCCGGAGCTTTTAAGTCACCATCCGTATGCGCCGGTGATGATGACCGTGACGCCTGAGACGGTGCAGTGGTATGCGCAGGGTGTGCAGGAGCTGTGGGAAAAAGGATTTCACTATTTTATCTGCTCTCTCGATTATTCGGGAGACTGGAGCGACCGCACAGTCCGGATTCTGGGCAGACAGTACCGCGTGCTGGCAAAGTGGTATGAGGAACTGACCCGCCGGGAGGAGAAGTTCTACTTCAGTCCCTTTGAGCTGAAGATCGCGAGCCATATCCGCGGGGAAAATTACTGCCATGAGCGCTGTGAGCTCGGCACCCGTCAGGTATCGGTCGCTCCGGACGGGCGCATTTATCCCTGCACGCAGTTTGTGGGAAAAGAGGAGTTCTGCATCGGGGATGTGATCAATGGGATTAACGAGAAGAAGCGGCTGGCGCTCTACCGGGAGAATGAGCAGACGAAGCCCGAGTGCAGCGGCTGTGCCGTGCGGGGGCGCTGCAACTGTAACTGCGGCTGCCTGAATTATCAGGTGACGGGAAGCATCGGCAGCGTGCCGGCAATCCTCTGTGAGCACGAGCGCATTCTGTTCCCTCTGGTGGACAGGATGGCGGAGCGGCTGTACAGGGACAGAAACGGGATGTTTATCCAGAAGCACTATAATCAGATTTTTCCGCTGATTTCTCTGGTGGAGGATCTGAAGCGATGAGGAGGGAAGAGGTATGGAAGTAAGGCCAGTGAAAAGTTATAAAGCCCCGGATTATCCGGATGAGCGGGAGGTTCAGGCGCACCCGGAACTGCTTGAACGCCTGCCTGAGCGGTGGAGAGCAAATCCAATGGTGATTGCCGCGCTCGGGATGTGTACCGCTGCGATGCTTGCGGGCTGCGGAGCAAAAGGAGAGGATGGAAATGTTGCGCCGCTGTTTCTGCATGGAGGCGGCAGCATGAGTACCGGATGTGTGTCCGTTGTCCGTACATTCTTTCTGAGTGAGTCGGAGGCAAAGGAGATTATCCGCGCGGAGGCGGAGTTGTACGGAAATCTGAAACTGGAGGAAAATCCGGTGCAGGCGGATCCGGATGCGCTGAGAAGAGCGGACAAGCCGATGGATCTGATCACGGAGGACGGAAAGATCGGTGTGGAGTACGTATCCGCGGGCGACGCGGCGGCATGGGACTGGAAGGAAGGCGGCGGTACCGTTGCGGTGTACAACGTAAAGGACGCGGCTGAAGAACACAGAGGAATTCTGGCGGAGGATGACAGGGAGGAGCAGAGAGCCGTCAGCAAGGGCGTATTGTATGATCCGTGTGCCTGCTCCGATCTGCTGGACGATGAGGAGACGCTCCGCGAGCTGACTGAGATGACCGGAGAGGAGCAGGAGGAGTATTTCCGAAAGGCGGATGAGGAGGCGCTGCGCGCTCAGGTGCGCGACTTCATCGACTGGCTGGAGACAGAGGGTGTGCTCGCATCGTGAGAAGACAGGAGAGACGGCATGAATTTTGAACACGAACTGATAGTCCCCGACCAGGGATTTCCATTTAAATTATTTCTCTTTGAGGGCAAGGACGGCGGCTATGTCCGTGACCGCCACTGGCACCGGTCGATCGAGATCTTTGCCCTCTATGAGGGAGAGCTGACGTTCCATGTGAATGATGAGAAGTATCCGCTGCATCCGGGTGAGTTTATTCTGCTGAATTCCAACGAGGTACACTCGATTTCATCCCCGCGGCCCAACCGCACGATTGTGCTGCAGATCCCGCTGAGCCTGTTTGAGAATTATTATACGGACGAGGGCCTGGTGCTGTTCACGCACAGCCCGAGGAAACAGGACGGACAGATTATGGAGCTGATCGGGGAGATGTACGACGCGATGCAGGGGCGGGAGACGGGATATGAATGGAAGGTGCAGAGTGAATTTTTCGCTCTGATCTATCTTCTGGTGACAAAATACCGGAAGGAACAGGTAAGCCCCGAGCTGGTCCGGCGGCACAGGAAAATGACGCGCCTTTCCGTGATCACCGCGTATATCAGGGACAATTATACGCGGGAGATCTCCCTTGAAAAGCTGGCGGATATCTTCGGCTATTCTCCGGCGTATCTCTCGCGGATGTTTCGGAAGTACGCGGGAACAAATTATAAGTCGTATCTGCAGAGCGTGCGGCTGGAGAACGCTGTGGAGGAGCTTGTAAACACGGACAGCACAATCTCGGATATCGCTCTGCGCCACGGCTTTGCCAACAGCAAGTCCTTTTCCGGGGAGTTTCGGAAAAAATATGGGATCATGCCGAGCGAATACCGCAGGCGGAAGACAGAATGATGAAAAAAGGACAAAAAAGTGCCATATATGTGTCAAATTTTTAGATGCGTTGACAAAAATTCACTGATATAATGACGGTAAATAAAAACGCCGGTGTCAGAAGATTATGCGTCTTATATCCGCATGGGAGAACGCGGCTTCTGAAAACGGCAGGACTGAATGTCTGGGAGGTTTTTGCATGGAAATCAAGAAAGTGACAGACCCGTCTTTCAGCAGATATGGAAAGATTATGACGGGCTACGAGATCGGAGGCATTCTCCGTGAGATGGAACACACGCCGCTGCCCGACGAGGTCATTTATGTGCCCTCTGACGAGACGATGGAATCACTTGCTGAGGCTAAGAAGATTGAGCAGTACGGCTTCGGCGGACTGCCCATACAGATCGGCTACTGCAACGGAAAGAATCATAAGCTGGACGCTCTGGAGTATCACAGAAGTTCGGAGATTAATATCGCAGTCAACGATCTGATCCTGATTCTCGGCAGCGAGCAGGATATCAGGGAGGACGGAACGTATGACACCGCCAACTGCGAGGCATTTCTTGTGCCGGCGGGGACGATGATCGAGGTCTATGCGACTACGCTCCACTATGCGCCGTGCAGCGCGCAGGAAAAGGGATTCCGCTGTGTGGTAATCCTTCCGAAGGGAACAAACACAGATCTGACCTTTGCGGTTCCGGCAGAGGGAGAAGCGCGTATAATGACTGCAAAGAACAAATGGCTGATCGCGCATCCCGAGGCAGGAATCGAAGGCGCGTTCGTGGGACTTACAGGTGAAAATCTGACTGTATAAAGGAGGAAAATATAATGGTTACAAACAATATGCCGAAAGTAAAGCTTGGAATCGTTGCGGTAAGCCGCGACTGCTTCCCGGAGAGCCTGTCCGTGAACAGGAGAAAGGCGCTGGTAAAAGCGTACGCTGACAAGTATGACGCAGACGATATCTATGAATGTCCGGTCTGCATCGTGGAGAGCGAGATCCATATGGTACAGGCGCTCGAGGATATTAAGAACGCGGGCTGCAATGCTCTGTGCGTATATCTTGGAAACTTCGGACCGGAGATTTCCGAGACACTGCTGGCAAAGCATTTTGACGGACCGAAGATGTTCGTTGCAGCTGCTGAGGAGAGCGGAGACAATCTGTGCCAGGGCCGCGGTGACGCTTACTGCGGTATGTTGAATGCCAGCTATAACCTGGCGCTGCGCAACATCAAAGCGTACATTCCGGAGTACCCGGTGGGAGACGCGGAGGACTGCGCGGACATGATCCACGAGTTCCTGCCGATCGCCCGTGCGGTGATCGCGCTGAACGATCTGAAGATCATCAGCTTCGGACCGCGTCCGTTAAACTTCCTTGCATGCAACGCTCCGATCAAGCAGCTCTACAACCTGGGCGTGGAGATTGAGGAGAACTCCGAGCTCGACTTATTCGAGGCATACAACAAGCATGCAGGCGATGAGAGAATTCCAGCTGTTGTCAAAGAGATGGAGGAAGAGCTGGGAGCCGGAAACAAGAAGCCGGAGATCCTGCCGAAGCTTGCGCAGTATGAGCTGACCTTAAAGGACTGGATTGAGGAGCACAGAGGCTACCGCAAGTATGTGGCTATCGCGGGCAAGTGCTGGCCGGCATTCCAGACACAGTTCGGATTCGTTCCGTGCTATGTCAACAGCCGTCTGACCGCTCAGGGCATCCCGGTATCCTGTGAGGTGGATATCTACGGTGCGCTCAGTGAGTTTATCGGAACCGTTATCAGCCAGGATGCTGTAACCCTGCTGGATATCAACAATACTGTTCCGAAGGATATGTACAAATCCGAGATCGAGGGCAAGTTCAATTACACGCTGAAAGATACATTCATGGGATTCCACTGCGGAAACACCGCTTCCGGCAAGCTGGCGTTCTGCGAGATGAAGTATCAGATGATTATGGCAAGAAATCTGCCGATCGAAGTGACACAGGGAACCTTAGAGGGCGATATCAAGCCGGGCAATATCACTTTCTACCGTCTGCAGAGTACTTCAGACAACAAGCTGCGCGCGTACATCGCACAGGGTGAGGTGCTTCCGGTTGCGACACGCTCCTTCGGATCCATCGGTGTATTCGCAATCCCGGAGATGGGAAGATTCTACCGCCACGTGCTGATCGAGGGCAACTATCCGCATCACGGAGCCGTAGCGTTCGGCAATTATGGAAAAGAGCTGTTTGAGGTCTTCAAGTACATCGGCGTCGATGTGGAGGAGATCGGATATAATCAGCCGAAGGGTGTAAGATATAAGACGGAGAATCCGTTCGCATAATCACAGACATACAGTCAAACCTATTTACAATACAGAAGATTCCCCGGGCGCCCGGCCATTCGGTGGCGTACCGGGGAAAGCTATTCATGAAAACGCAAGGAGGATATAAGAAATGTTATATATCGGCGTAGACCTCGGCACATCCGCAGTCAAGCTGCTCCTCATGGACAGCACCGGAAAGATCGAGAAAATTGTCTCCAGGGAATATCCGCTGTATTTCCCGCATCCGGCATGGTCGGAGCAGAATCCGGAGGACTGGTACCGCGAGAGCATCGAGGGAATCCGCGAACTGACAGCGGACTGCGATAAGAGCCAGGTAGCAGGAATCAGCTTCGGCGGACAGATGCACGGACTTGTGACACTTGATGAAAACGATGAAGTCATCCGCCCGGCAATCCTCTGGAACGACGGACGTTCCACAAAGGAGACGGACTACCTGAACGAAGTGATCGGGACAGAGAATCTCTCAAAGTATACGGCAAACATTGCGTTTACCGGATTTACCGCTCCCAAGATCCTCTGGATGAGAGAAAATGAGCCGGATAAATTTGCGCGCATCCGCAAGATCATGCTTCCGAAAGATTATCTGGCATACCGCCTGTCCGGAACATTCTGCAGCGACTATTCCGACGCTTCCGGAATGCTCCTGATGGATGTGCAGAACAAGTGCTGGTCAGCGGAAATGATGGAACTGTGCGGCATCACAAGAGAACAGCTTCCGGATCTGTATGAGAGTTATGAGGTTGTGGGAACTTTAAAACCGCAGATTGCGGAGGAACTCGGACTTTCCGAAAATGTGAAAATCATCGCCGGAGCCGGAGACAATGCGGCAGCGGCAGTGGGAACCGGAACCGTGGGCGAGGGACACTGCAACATCTCTCTCGGAACGAGCGGAACGATCTTTATCTCAAGCAGAAACTTCCGTGTGGACAGCCACAATGCGCTGCACTCCTTCGCGCACGCGGACGGAGGCTACCATCTGATGGGCTGCATGCTGAGCGCGGCGTCCTGCAATAAATGGTGGATGGAGGAGATCTTAAAGACCAGCGAATTCTCCAAAGAGCAGGAAGGCATCGTGAAGCTGGGTGAGAATCAGGTATTCTACCTGCCGTATCTCATGGGAGAGCGCTCCCCACACAATGACCCGCAGGCAAGAGCGACATTTACCGGAATGACGATGGATACAACCCGCGAGGAAATGACCCAGGCTGTGCTGGAGGGCGTGGTATTCGCTCTGAGAGATTCCCTGGAAGTGGCGAGAAGCTTAGGAATAACAATCGAGCGCACCAAAATCTGCGGCGGAGGCGCGAAGAGCCCGCTGTGGAAGAAGATGGTGGCGAATATTATGAACCTGAAGGTGGACGTTCTGGAGAACGAGGAAGGCCCCGCAATGGGCGGCGCGATTCTTGCAGCTGTGGGCTGCGGAGAATACCCGGATGTTCAGACAGCTGCGGAGCAGCTCGTACATATCCGGGAGACGGTAGAACCGGAGCCGGAACTTGTGGCTAAGTATGAGAAGCAGTACAGCAAATTTAGAGAGATCTATCCGGCGCTGAAACCGGTGTTTAAGAAACTGGCGGAATAATGAAAGCAGGGGGCTGTTTTTGACAGCCCCCCATTTTTGTACAGCAAAAATCCGAATGCATCGCCCTGAGGAAATGCGTTCGGATTATAAAAAAGATGCAGGAGACGGGACTTGAACCCACACGATGTTGCCACCACAGGCACCTGAAGCCTGCGCGTCTGCCAATTCCGCCACTCCTGCATATCCTATGAAGTTTGCCGGTGTCTCACCTGCAAAAAATATAATAACAGGACAGGAGACAAAAGTCAACACTTTTTTTGGAAAAATTTCAAAAATTTCAATTCCTCCTGAATTCTCTGATCAGGGGATGGCTTTTTGGAGGGAAAACAGTTATTCTTATTACATAAAATTGAAAAGGGGGAAGGAAGATGGATCAATCGCTGACAGGAAGATTCATAGCCAGGAAACGGAAAGAGAAAAATCTTACGCAGGAACAGCTGGCGGAGCGGATCGGGGTGTCGAATAAGACGGTATCAAAATGGGAGACCGGAAAATCTATGCCCGACTACGCGGTTATGAAAAGACTCTGCAAAGAACTGCAGATTACGGTCGCAGAACTCATGGACGGGGAGGAAAAAGAAGAGGAGCTGCACGTATGCGGCGAGGAACAGATCATGGATTTGCTGAGAAGGGTGCAGGAACTGGAACAACAGAGAACGATGCTGTACGGCATCATGCTGATTGTAATGGGGATTGCTCTGCAGGCAGTTGCGCATACAATAGGGGGATCCGATATGATGGATTTCCTTTCGGGGGTTCTGCTCGGAGTATCGGTTGGTGAGATGCTGGTCGGCGCTTACGTGATTGGATGCAGGGTGATTCTGAAACAATAGGCAGTTCGCTGTGCGAACTGCCTATTGCTGAAAATAAAAAAAGATGCAGGAGACGGGACTTGAACCCACACGATGTTGCCACCACAGGCACCTGAAGCCTGCGCGTCTGCCAATTCCGCCACTCCTGCATATCTTATGAAGTTTGCCGATGTCTCATCGACGAATGATATAATAGCATGGCGTGGAGAAAAAGTCAACTGTTTTTTGGGAAAAAATGAAAAAAATGTAACGATTCAGTCGCTGTTCAGCAAATTGAAAAAGGACTTATAGCTTTTCTGATATCCGGAAGCTGTTCTGCCGTAACATTTTTTGAAAGCGCGCTCGAATGTTTTGATATCGCTGTAGCCGGTCAGCTCCGCGGCCTGCGTGATACTGCAGCCCTCCCGCAAAGCTCTGTAATTATCAATTTTTGTGTAGTTTACATTAATATATACCGTTGAAAATGTCAATAAGAACGGGATAAAATAAAGCAAAAGGAGGCAGATGACATGACGAAAAGAGAGATTGAAATCTTAAGAGAACTTGCGCGTAGAAAAATGGAAATAGCGGCTGATCCGCAAAACGAAATAAATAAAAAGCTGTGGACAGATACGAATGATCTGAAAATGAGTATTCCGCCCATCTATATCAATGAGGTATGCTGGAATGAGATGAACGTGAATGATGAACTGACGCTTCAGACCGACGACCCGTTCTGCAGGGAACTGGAAGACCAGATGCGGAAAGAAATATATTCCTGGAACCATTTTGCGGGAAATATGGTTGTAAGTCCCTATATGGAATGTCCGATTGTGGTGACCGGGGACAATTTTGGAATCTCGGAAGACGTGGATATCATACAGACAGACTCGACCAGCGATGTGGTGTCCAGACATTTTCATGTTCAGATTAAGGACGAGCAGGATATCTGCAAGATCAAAGAGCCCAGGGTGGAGATCGACAGGGAAAAGACAGAACAGAATTTCAGCCGGATGCAGGAGATTTTTGACGGTGTTTTTCCGGTGAAGCTGACGGGAAGACGCGGTATGTGGTTTACTCCCTGGGACAATCTGATACGCTGGACCGGCGTGGAACCGGTTATGTACGATCTGATCGAACGGCCGGAATACATAGACGCGCTCGTAAGCCGTTTTGTAGATGTTTCCATTTCTCTGATGGAGCAGTACAGAAAACTGAAACTGTGGGCGTCCAACAATCTGAACCAGAGAGTGGGATCAGGCGGATACGGCTATACGACAGCTCTCGACGCGCCGGACGGCCTCGATACGGGCGCGGATACCAGGCAGTTATGGGGCTGCGGAAACGCGCAGATTTTTTCGGATGTCTCAGAGCAGATGCACTGGGAGTTTTCGCTGAAGCATGAAATCCGGTGGCTGAAACAGTTTGGACTGAATTACTATGGATGCTGCGAACCGCTGCACAATAAGATGCGCATTCTGGAAAAAATCCCAAATCTGAGAAAAGTGTCGGTAAGCCCCTGGTGCAATATAGAAGTGCTCAGAGAGAACGCAAAAGGAAACTATGTGCTTTCGTGCAAACCGAGCCCGGCTGTGTTTGCAACCGATACCTTCGATGAACAGGCTGCGCGGAGAGCGGTCAGAACGATTCTGGAGCAGACCAGAGGCTGCAGTCTGGAACTGATCATGAAAGATATCAGTACCGTCCGCTATCAGCCTCAGAAATTATGGCGATGGAGTGAGATTGCCCGGGAAGAAATTGACAGGATGTATAGGTAATACGCTCGGTTAATAAAACCCCCGGTCCCTGCGCGAAGCCAGGGGCCGGGGGGATGAATGCGGAAATAATTAAAACAAAAAAAGATGCAGGAGACGGGACTTGAACCCACACGATGTTGCCACCACAGGCACCTGAAGCCTGCGCGTCTGCCAATTCCGCCACTCCTGCATTCTCTATAAGTTTTTTGCAAGCGTCTCTCGCTTACAGGACATACTATACCAGAGATGGAAGGAAAAGTCAACAGTATTTTTCGAAAAAATTTAAATTATTAAGAAAAACAAGATAATTCCCGGGACGATTTAAAGGGATTTTTGCATGAAAGTGGATCAGCAAGAGTGAACTGTTACCATTTCACAAAATTTCGTGTAGAAAATTGTTGAAATGGACGGGAGAGTGTGATAAAATCTATAAGATTAAAAAGGGGCACCATACTCTTTTTTTTTGCATATTTACCCATAAAAAAGAAAGGATAACGGTGGAATGATGAAAGCTTTTCTGATATTAGAAGATGGACATGTATTTACCGGAACCAGTATTGGTTCTAAAAAAGAAGTGATCAGTGAGATCGTCTTCAATACCTCGATGACGGGATATCTGGAAGTGCTGACTGACCCTTCCTACGCGGGACAGGCAGTCTGCATGACTTACCCTTTGATAGGCAATTACGGGATCTGCTATGAGGATCAGGAATCCCTGCGCCCATGGCCGGACGGATATATTGTGCGGGAGCTCTCCCGGCTGCCCAGCAATTTCCGCTCCCAGGATACGATCCAGAACTTTCTCAAACGCTTTGATATTCCGGGAATCGCCGGAATCGACACAAGAGCTCTGACCAGAATTCTACGCGAAGAGGGAACCATGAACGGCATGATTACCACGAACGAAAACTATGATCTTGACGAAATCATTCCAAAGTTAAAAGCATATACAACCGGAAAGGTAGTGGAAAAGGTTACCTGTTCCGAGAAGACCGTTTTAAAGGGAAACGGACCGAAGGTCGCGCTGATGGATTTCGGTGCCAAGAACAATATTGCAAGGTCTCTGAACGCGAGAGGATGCCAGGTGACAATTTACCCGGCAGGAACCACTGCGGAGGAAATCTTAAAGGCGTCTCCCGACGGAATCATGCTCTCCAACGGACCGGGCGATCCGAAGGAATGTACGGATATTATTAAGGAGGTTAAGAAGCTGTATGAGTCCGATGTGCCGATTTTCGCCATCTGCCTCGGACATCAGCTCATGGCGCTTGCCAACGGTATGGATACCCACCGCCTGAAATACGGCCACAGGGGAGGAAACCATCCGGTGAAGGATCTGGAGACCGGAAGAGTCTATATCTCTTCTCAGAACCACGGCTATGTGGTGGATACGGACAATCTGGACCCGGCTGTGGCTGTTCCGGCATTTGTCAATGTCAACGACGGGACGAACGAGGGTCTGCGCTACACGGGCAAAAACATTTTTACCGTGCAGTTCCACCCGGAAGCCTGCCCGGGACCGCAGGATTCCAGCTACCTGTTTGACAGATTTATGGAAATGATGGGAGGTAAAAACTAATGCCAAAGAATCCGGATATTAAGAAAGTTTTAGTGATAGGTTCCGGTCCGATCGTCATCGGACAGGCCGCGGAGTTTGACTATGCGGGAACACAGGCGTGCCGTTCCCTGAAGGAGGAGGGCATCGAGGTTGTTCTGCTCAACTCCAATCCGGCGACAATTATGACCGACAAGGATATCGCGGACCGCGTATATATTGAACCTCTGACTGTTGAGGTCGTGGAGCAGTTAATCCTCAAAGAGAAGCCGGACAGCGTTCTGCCGACGCTCGGTGGCCAGGCGGGGCTGAACCTCGCAATGGAGCTGGAGGAGAAGGGCTTCTTAAAGGAGCACAATGTGCGTCTGATCGGAACGACTTCCGAGACCATCCGCAAAGCGGAGGACCGTCAGGAGTTCAAGGATACGATGGAGAAGATCGGCGAGCCGGTAGCGGCGTCTCTTGTTGTGACGAACGTAGAGGACGGTATCGCGTTTACGAATAAGATCGGTTATCCGGTCGTTCTGCGCCCGGCGTACACCCTGGGCGGAAGCGGCGGCGGTATTGCCTACGATGAGGAGCAGCTGGTGGAGATCTTAAGCAACGGCCTGCGCCTTTCCCGTGTGGGCGAGGTTCTGGTAGAGCGCTGCATCGCCGGATGGAAAGAGATCGAGTATGAGGTAATGCGCGACAGCGCAGGCAATTGCATCACGGTCTGCAACATGGAGAACATTGACCCTGTCGGAGTACACACAGGAGACAGTATCGTTGTTGCGCCGTCCCAGACGCTCGGAGATAAGGAATATCAGATGCTGCGTACCTCCGCGCTGAATATCATCAGCGAGCTGGGCATTACCGGAGGCTGCAACGTACAGTACGCGCTGCACCCGGAGAGCTTTGAGTACTGCGTAATCGAGGTGAATCCGCGTGTGAGCCGTTCCTCAGCGCTCGCTTCCAAGGCGACCGGATACCCGATCGCGAAGGTTGCCGCCAAGATTGCCCTTGGCTATACGCTTGACGAGATTCCGAACGCGATCACACGCAAGACGTACGCGAG
>CAKNMY010000010.1 GCA_930989745.1 uncultured Lachnospiraceae bacterium
CTGAAGAAAGAGGAGCCGGGGATTATCGGCCTTGCCGGTGAGCTCGGCGTTCCCTTTGAGACGTATTCCGCGGAGGAGCTGAACGCTGTTCCCGGAACGTTTACCCCCTCAGAATTTGTAAAAAAGACC
The DNA here is from genome assembly GCA_930989745.1 of uncultured Lachnospiraceae bacterium. Taxonomy (GTDB): domain Bacteria; phylum Bacillota; class Clostridia; order Lachnospirales; family Lachnospiraceae; genus Egerieimonas_A; species Egerieimonas_A faecigallinarum. The sequence goes on from CAKNMY010000010.1 coordinate 130, forward strand.
ACGGGCGCGGACAATGTCTGCGAGCGCAGCGCGGCGAAAGGCAGCGGCGGAAGGGTCTACGAGAAAAAAACAGGAGCGGACGGCGCGACCTGCGCCCTTGCCGTCTCGGATTGGAGTGTGCATTTTGAATAAGATTTTTGTTGTTGGAATCGGACCGGGAGCTTATGAACAGATGACGGTGAAAGCGGCTGACGCGCTGCGCCGGAGCGATGTCATCATCGGATATACGGTATATGTGGATCTCGTGAGAGAGCATTTTGCGGGCAAAGAATTTCTGACCACGCCTATGAAAAAGGAAGTCGACCGCTGCGTGATGGCGTTCGAGGAAGCAAAGAAGGGCAGGCTGGTGTCCATGATCTGCAGCGGCGACGCGGGCGTCTACGGCATGGCGGGGCTGATGTATGAGGTCGGCGTCAATTATCCGGACGTGGAGCTGGAGATTATCCCGGGCGTGACTGCCGCGACCGGAGGGGCCGCTGTGCTGGGCGCGCCGCTGATCCACGACTTCTGTCTGATTTCCCTGAGCGATCTGCTGACGCCGTGGGAAAAGATTGAGAAGCGGCTGCTGGCAGCGGCGGAGGCAGATTTTGTGGTCTGCCTGTATAATCCGTCCAGCAGGAAGCGCCATGATTATCTGCAGAAAGCGTGTGACCTGATGCTGCGGTATAAGTCGGAGGATACGGTCTGCGGCATTGTGAATCATATCGCGCGCGAGGGGCAGTCGGAGCAGGTGATGACGCTGCGCGAGCTTCGCGATACGCAGGTGGATATGTTTACAACGGTGTTTGTGGGAAATTCACAGACAAAGGAGATCGGCGGGAAGATGGTGACGCCGAGAGGTTATAAGAATGTATAAGGTACTGATATTCGCGGGAACCGTCGAGGGGCGTACGCTTGCGGAGCATCTCGCGGAAAAAGGATATGAGGTGCACGTCTGCGTGGCGACGGAGTACGGGGAGAGCCTGCTGCCGAAGCACGCGGGGCTTCACATTTCCCACAAGCGGCTGAGCCGGGATGAGATGGAGGAGAAGATGGAGCGCCTGAGAGACGCGCTGGTCGTGGACGCCACGCACCCTTACGCTGCCGAGGTCACGGAAAATATCCGCAGCGCGTGTGAACGCACAGGAAAGACTTATATCCGGCTGCTGCGGGACACGCAGAAGATCGATGAGAAGGACTGCGTCCGCGTGGAGTCGGTATCAGGGGCCGTTGAGTATCTGAAACAGACGCAGGGAAATATTTTCCTGACGACCGGGAGCAAGGAGCTCAGGGCGTTTACGGAGATAGAAGACTATCGGGAGCGCGTCTTCGCGCGCGTGCTCTCTCTGCCCAAAGTGGTGGAAGCGTGCAGCGCGCTGGGCTTTGAGGGAAAGCATCTGATCTGTATGCAGGGCCCGTTTTCAAAAGAACTCAACACCGCGATGCTGCGGCAGTTTGACGCGAAGTATCTGGTGACGAAGGATACGGGAGCGGCAGGAGGATTCCTGGAAAAGTATGAGGCGGCGCGAGAAGCCGGCGCGGTAACGGTGATCATCGGCAGGCCGCTTGCGGAGGAGGGCGTGTCCCTCGAGGAGTGCGAGGCGCTCGTGCAGCGCCTGCTGGGGGAGCCGGAGTGCCCAGGGGCGCAGGAGGAAGCGCAGGAAATCGCGCTGATCGGCATCGGTATGGGAAGCGCGGGCTCAATGACCGTGGAGGCGCGCGATTTCTGCAGGAGCGCTGATGTTCTCATCGGGGCATCCCGCATGCTGGAGAGCGTACAGCTGCCGGACAAGCCGCGCTTTGTTTCCTATAAGCCGCAGGAGATCGCTGATTTTATAGCGTCTCATCCGGCGTACCGCAGAGTGGCAGTCCTTCTTTCCGGTGACGTGGGATTCTACAGCGGCGCGAAGAAGCTGTTTGATCTCTTCGGAGACAGGCTTACGATTCTTCCGGGGATTGCGTCTCCCGTATATTTCTGTGATAAGCTGCGCGTCTCCTGGGAGGATGTCTGCCTCGCAAGCGTGCATGGAAGAAAGAATAATCTCGTGGGGCTGTGCAGGAAAAACGCGAAGGTATTTGCCCTGGTGGGAAACAGCGGCGGCATCTCAGAACTCTGCCGGAAGCTCTGCAGCTATGGCATGAGCGGGGTGCGCGTCCACATCGGTGAGCGGCTTTCCTATCCGGATGAGAAGATTTCGAGCGGCACGCCCGGGGACTTCTCGGATTATGAGACGGACGGACTGTCTGTCGTGCTGCTGGAAAATCCGCAGCCGGAGCGCGTTGTGACGCCGGGAATCCCCGACGAGGCGTTTCTGAGGGACAAGGTTCCGATGACAAAGGAAGAGGTCCGGGAGATCTGCATGTGCAAGCTGCGGCTGACCGAGGACGCCGTCGTCTACGACATCGGAGGGGGCACGGGATCTGTCTCCATAGAAGCTGCACGGCTTGCGGTGCGGGGAACGGTGTATTCCATCGAAAAGAATCCGTCTGCCGTGGCGCTGATGCGTGAGAATAAGAAGAAATTTGCCGCTGATAATCTCGAGATTATAGAAGGGCTCGCGCCCTGGGCGTTAAGAGAGCTTCCCGCGCCGACCCACGCGTTTCTGGGCGGAACTTCCGGGAACCTGGCGGAGATTATGGAGCTCTTATATGAGAAGAATCCGTCGCTGCGCGTGGTGATCACGGCGATCACGCTGGAGACCGTGGCTGAGGCGGTGCGGTATTTTAAGGGGAATCCCCGGTTTGAGGAACCGGACATTGCGCAGATCTCCGCGGCCAAAGGGCGCACGGCGGGAAGCTACCATCTGATGATGGGGCAGAATCCGGTCTATATCATTTCCAGTACAGGGAATGGGAATACTGCAGATGAAAGAGGAGAAGAATCATGAAACTTCCGAGAATCCTGATCAGCGCCGCGAGCAGCGGCAGCGGCAAGACGCTTCTGACCTGCGGGATCCTGCAGGCGCTGAAGAACCGCGGGGTACGCGCGGCGTCCTTTAAGTGCGGGCCGGATTATATTGATCCCATGTTTCACACCCGCGTCCTGGGGACTAGGAGCCGCAATCTGGATACCTTTTTTGTAAAGCCCGACACAGCGCGGTATCTTCTGGCGGAGAATGCCGCGGACTGTGATATTGCGGTGATCGAGGGCGTTATGGGATATTATGACGGGCTTGCGGGGATTTCCGTGCAGGGAAGCGCCTATGATGTGGCGCGCGTGACGGACACGCCCGCGGTGCTGATTGTAAACTGCAAGGGGATGAGCGTTTCCATTGTGCCGCAGATCCTCGGCTTTTTGAAGTATCAGGAAGAAAGTATGATCCGCGGCGTGATTTTAAACCGCATATCCGCCATGCTCTATCCCCGGGTGAAGCAGATGATTGAAGAACAGCTGCCGGTAAAGGTTCTGGGCTATGTGCCCGAGCTTTCCGACTGTGTGCTGGAGAGCCGCCATCTCGGCCTGGTACTGCCGGACGAGGTGAGGGATCTGAAGGAAAAGGTAAATAAGCTGGCTGCGGCTCTGGAAACGTCTCTCGACATGGACGCGCTGCTTACTCTGGCTTCGGAGGCAGGAGAGCTCCGCTGGGAGGAGCCGAAGCTGCCCGAACCGGTCAGCAAAGACAGGCGCGTGCGCGTCGCCGTGGCGCGCGACGAAGCGTTCTGCTTCCTGTATGAGGACAATCTGCGGCTGCTGGAAAAACTGGGAGCAGACCTTGTGGAGTTTTCTCCGATACATGACCAGACGATGCCCGAGGCGGACGGGCTGCTGCTGCCCGGAGGATATCCCGAGCTTTACGCGCGGCAGCTCAGTGAAAATATCTCGATGCGCGAGGCGGTCCGCCGCGCGGTAACCGGCGGCATGCCGTGTCTTGCGGAGTGCGGCGGATTTATGTATCTGCACCGGGAGATGGAGGATATGCAGGGGAATTTCTGGAGTATGGCAGGCGTGATCAACGGCAGGGCGTACCGCACGAAAAAGCTCGGCAGGTTTGGATATATTCATCTTGCGGGCGAAGCGTTCGGCCGGCAGTATGAACAGATTCCGGCGCATGAGTTCCACTATTTTGACTCCGAGGACTGCGGCGATGCCTTCTGCGCGCAGAAGCCGCTGAGTACCAGAGGATGGAAGTGCATGCACACGGAATACCGCATGCTCGCGGGATTTCCGCATTTGTATTACTATGGGGCGCCGGAGGTGGCGGCAGGCTTTCTGAGCGCCTGTGCAAAAGAATGATCACTTTTTAGGACACGGGAAATCCGAAGGCGGACTTCCCGATGAAGAAAGGACTTGAGAGAAATGAATCTGGAAGAGACAATCAGCCGTATCAAACCTCTGGATACGGAGGCGATGAACGGCGCAAAACGCCATTGGGACAGTATCGCACATCCGCTGCACAGTCTTGGAAAGCTGGAGGATGTGCTGGTGGATATCGCGGGAATGAACGGAACGCCGGATGTCAGACTGGATAAGAAAGCGCTGGTTGTGATGTGCGCGGACAACGGCATAGTGGAAGAGGGAGTGACCCAGAGCGGACAGGATGTCACGGCGATCGTGACAGAGAATTTCCTGCATGAGAAGGCCACGGCGAGCATTCTCTGCCGTGAGGCGGGAGCGGATATTTTCCCGGTCGATATCGGTGTGGCGCGGGATACCACAGTCATTAACCGGAAGATCGCCTACGGCACAAAGAATTTTGTCAAAGAGCCGGCAATGACGCGGGAACAGGCGGTCCGCGCGCTGGAGACGGGAATTGCCATGGCGGAAGAGTTAAAGGAGAAGGGCTACCAGATCCTCGCTACCGGGGAGATGGGAATCGGAAATACCACTACCAGCAGCGCGGTGGCATCGGTGCTTCTGGGAAAAGACCCCGCTGAGATGACGGGGCGCGGCGCCGGGCTCTCAAGCGAGGGGCTGCGCAGGAAGATCAGCGTGATTGAGGAGGGAATCCGTCTGCATCAGCCGGATCCGGAGGATGCAGTCGACGTTCTGGCAAAGGTCGGAGGCTTTGATATTGCCGGAATGGCAGGCGTATTTCTCGGAGGGGCCGCGCTTGGCATCCCGGTGGTGATGGACGGATTTATTTCCTCTGTGGCAGCGCTTGCAGCTTCGCGCATCGCGCCGCAGGCGCTTCCGTACATGGTGGCGTCACACTGCTCGAAGGAGCCGGCAGCGCACCTGATTCTGCAGGAGCTCGGCAAGGAGCCGTTCCTGACCTGTGATATGTGCCTGGGAGAGGGAACCGGAGCGGTGGCGCTCTTCCCGCTGCTGTCCATGGCGTGCGCGGTTTACCGCAGCATGAGCACTTTCACGGAAAACAGCATCGAAGCGTATAAGCCGCTGGTGTGAGAGGTGGCGCGATGATACATATTGTGACGGGAGGAAGCGGAAGCGGGAAGTCCGCTTTCGCGGAGGAGCAGATCGTGAAGTTCTCCGGGGACAGAAGAATCTATATTGCCACGATGTATCCCTTTGATGTGGAGAGCCGGCGCCGCGTGGAGCGCCACCGCAGGATGCGCGCCGGAAAGCGGTTTGAAACCGTGGAATGCTACACGCATCTGGAAAATCTTGAGATCCCCGCGGGAGCGGATGTGCTGCTCGAATGCATGTCCAACCTGACGGCAAACGAGATGTACCGCGAGGATGGCGCGGGAGATCAGACGTGCGGGGCAGTCTGCCGCGGGATCAGCGCGCTGGCGGAGCGTGCCGGAAATCTTGTGGTGGTCACGAACGAGGTGTTTTCCGACGGTATTGTCTATGATCCGGAGACGGAGCGGTATCTCGAATATCTGGGAAAGATTAATCAGTATCTGGCTCAGATCGCGGATTGCGTCACGGAAGTCGTGTACGGGATTCCGGTGTGCATAAAGGGGATGCGGAGGTAAGAGATGAAGAGTTTATGGAACAGTTTTTGCATCGCCTTCGCGATGTTTTCAAGAATACCCGTGCCGCGCGCGGACTGGAGCGGGAAAAATATGCGCTACATGATGTGCTTTTTCCCGTGGATCGGAATTCCCATCGGTGTCCTGACCTGGCTCGTCTATGAGGCGGGGCAGTATCTGCAGCTGAACGCAGGATTTCTGACAGTGCTGCTGGTATTGATCCCCGTAGTGGTCACGGGCGGCATTCATATCGACGGGCTTCTGGACACAGCCGATGCGCTGTCCTCGTGGCAGGAGAGAAGCCGCAGGCTTGAGATCCTGAAGGATTCCCATGCCGGAGCTTTCGCAGTCATCACCTGCGGCGTCTATTTCCTGCTGTATTACGGTGTATACAGCCAGATGGGGGAGCGCGCGCTTCCCGTCATCTGTATCAGCTTCTGCCTGTCCAGGACGTTCAGCGGGCTCTCCGTGGTGACGTTTCCGAAGGCGAGAGAGGACGGCACGGTGGCTGAGTTTTCGAGAAACGCGGAAAATCTGCGGGTGCGCAACGTGCTTCTTGTGTACCTTGTGCTGCTCGCCGCGGGACTTCTGTTTCTGGATTTCTGGCTGGGGCTTGCAGTGCTTGCGGCCGGAGGATGCGCCTTTTTATTTTATCACCATAAGGCGCTGAAGTATTTCGGAGGGACGACAGGGGACCTGGCAGGATATTTTCTGTGCATCTGTGAGCTGGGCATTGCCTCTGCGGCAGTGCTCGCGGAATGTATAATAAGGAGTATGGGAATATGAAAATGGTGATCGGAGGCGCATATCAGGGAAAACTTGCATATGCCCGGAATACATGGAAGGACGCGGGAGAATTTCTGGACGGCGCGCTCTGCGGCTGGGAAGATTTAAAGGACTGCGCCGGGATCAGCCATTTTGAGGCGTTTATCAGGAGAGGCCTCAAAGACGGGCTGCCGGTGCGGAGCCTTCCGGAATACCTCAAAAAGGAGAATCCGGACGTGATCATAGTCTGCCGTGAGGTGGGCTGCGGAATCGTGCCCATGGATGCGTTTGAGCGGGAATACCGCGAGACCGTGGGGCGCGTCTGCACGGAGCTTGCGGCGATGTCGGAGGAAGTGCACCGCGTGCTGTGCGGGGTCGGGACGGTGATCAAAGGATGAAGCTGTATCTGATCCGCCATGGAATGACATTCGGAAACACACAGGGGCGCTATATCGGAACCACCGATGAGCCGCTCAGCCCCGAAGGGCGTGCCGCGCTGGGACAGTATGTGTATCCCGCCTGCGGCGTTCTGTTCGTCTCCCCGTTAAAGCGCTGCCGCGAGACGGCGCAGCTTCTCTATCCGGGGAAGGAACAGCATGTGATCAGGGGCTTTGCCGAGTGTGATTTCGGAGAGTTTGAAAATAAGAATTACAGGGAACTGAGCGGAAATCCGGACTATCAGCGCTGGATCGACAGCGGCGGGACGATGGCGTTTCCGGGAGGAGAGAGCCAGGAGAGCTTCCGAAGGCGCTGCGCGGAGGCGTTTCTGGAGATGATGGAAGCCTGCCGGAAGATGGGCGCGGACAGCGCCGCGTGCGTGGTCCACGGCGGGACGGTTATGAGTATTCTGGCAGAGTACGCGGTTCCGAGGGAGGATTTCTACCACTGGCAGATTAAGAACGGCGAAGGCTATGCCTGCGGCGCGGATCTCGATCAGTGGGCCGCGGGAATCCATGAGCTGAAAGTATGTGAGAAATTTTCCGCGGAGAGCGGAAAAAGAGGAGAGAGACAATGATGTGGAGATGGACGCTCCTGGCGGTTGTGCTGGGCTTTATCATCGATCTTTTTGCGGGGGATCCCCGCTGGCTGTACCATCCGGTGCGGCTGATCGGAAACGGGATTTCTCTGGGAGAGAAGCTGCTGCGCCCCCTGTTTCCGAAGAACAGAGCGGGAGAGCGTGCCGCGGGAACTGTGCTGGTGATTCTTGTGGTGGGAATTTCAGCCGCTGTCCCGTTTGCGCTGCTCTGGGCGGCATATCACATTCACACAGCGCTCGGCGTGGCGCTGGAGACTTTCTGGTGCTACCAGCTTCTGGCCACCCGCTCGCTGAAGGATGAGAGCATGAAGGTGGCGGACGCGCTGGAGCATGGAACGATAGAGGACGCCCGGTACGCGGTGTCCATGATTGTGGGCAGAGATACCGAGAGCCTGGACGCGCAGGGCGTCACGAAGGCGGCAGTTGAGACCGTGGCGGAGAATGCCTCCGACGGAATCATCGCACCGCTTTTTTATATGATGATCGGCGGCGCGGTACTGGGATTCGCCTATAAGGCGGTCAACACGCTGGATTCCATGATCGGTTATAAGAACGACAGGTATCAGTATTTCGGAACCGCGGGAGCAAAGCTGGACGACGCGGTGAATTATATTCCGGCGCGGCTGAGCGCGTGGCTGATGATCGCGGCGTGCGCGCTGTGCGGCCTTGACCGGAAGCAGGCAAAGAAAATCTATCTGCGCGACCGCCATAATCATGCAAGCCCGAATTCCGCTCACACGGAGGCCGTGATGGCAGGAGCACTGGGCGTCCGGCTCGCAGGACCGGCGTGGTATTTCGGGAAGCTGCATGACAAGCCGACGATCGGGGATGATATCCGGCCGATCGAGACGCAGGATATTGCCAGGGCGAACCGTCTGCTGTACAGCACGGCGGCGCTTTCCCTGCTGTGCTTCGCGCTTGTGCGCGCAGCCGTTCAGATCCTGTGCGCGGCAGTATAGCATACGAAAGAGGAGGCATCATGAAAGAACAGGTTCACGGAGGGGATGTATACCGCTATCCCGACGCTATAGATTATTCTTCAAATATGAATCCCATGGGGACGCCGGAGGCAGTCATCCGGGCCGCGCGGGAGAGTATGAGCCGGATCGCGAATTATCCGGATGTCCGCTGTGACCGCCTGCGGGCGGCTCTGAGCGCCGCGGAACAGGTGCCGCAGGACTGGCTGATCTGCGGAAACGGCGCCGCGGAGCTCATTTTCTCGCTCGCGTTTGCGCTGCGCCCCGGGAAAGCGCTTGTAGCGGCGCCGACCTTTGCGGAGTATGAGCAGGCGCTGCGCGCGGCGGGCAGCGAGGTCTGCTTTTATTCGCTGAAGCGCGAGAACGGATTTGAGGCGGATGAAGGGCTGGCGGAGGCAATCCGAAGAGAGAAGCCCCAGATGGTAATTTTATGCAGTCCCAACAATCCCACGGGACTGCTGATACCGGATCAGGTCATGGAGCAGGTGCGGGACGTCTGCCGCAGAGAGGATGTCTTCCTCGTTATGGACGAGTGCTTTCTCGACTTTGTGGAGGACGGGGAGAAGCTGTCGCAGAAGCCGTATCTGGAGGAGCAGAAGCTCTTTATCCTGCGCGCGTTCACGAAGCGGTACGCCATGGCGGGCCTGCGGCTTGGCTACGGCATCTGCGCGGATCCCGGAGTGCTGGAGAAGATGCATGAAGTCATGCAGCCGTGGAGCGTCTCCATTCCGGCGCAGGCCGCGGGCGTTGCGGCGCTTGCGCAGGAGGAGTATGTAAGGGAATCTCTGGAGGTTGTAAAGCAGGAGCGGGCGTTTCTGCGCGGCGTGTTGGAGGAGCATGGTTTTTACGTGTATGATTCCAGGGCAAATTATCTGTTTTTCCGCGCGCCCCGCGGACTTCGCGAAGCGCTGTTAGAGCACGGGATCATGATCAGGAGCTGTGCCAATTACCGGAATCTGGGGGAGGAGTATTACCGGATTGCGGTCAGAAAACGCGAAGATAACGAGAAGTTTAAGGCAGCGCTTGAGGCGCTCGCCGGAAAGGATGGAGGAAGATGGCAAAGGCAATTATGATTCAGGGCACCATGTCGAATGCCGGAAAGAGTCTGCTGGCGGCCGGCCTGTGCAGGATCTTCAAACAGGACGGCTACCGGGTGGCGCCGTTTAAATCCCAGAATATGGCGCTCAACTCCTATATCACGGAGGAGGGGCTGGAGATGGGGCGCGCCCAGGTTATGCAGGCGGAGGCGGCGGGGATCCGTCCTTCCGTGCTGATGAACCCGATTCTTTTAAAGCCCACCAATGACGTGGGCTCCCAGGTTATCGTGAACGGGGAAGTCCTGGGAAATATGAGCGCGCGCGATTATTTCGCGTATAAGCACAAGCTGGTGCCCGACATTATGAAAGCGTACCGTAAGCTGGACGAGGAGTACGATATTATCGTTCTGGAGGGAGCGGGAAGCCCTGCTGAAATCAATCTGAAGCAGGAGGATATTGTCAATATGGGTATGGCGAAGCTCGCCAAAGCGCCTGTCCTCCTGGTCGGAGATATCGACCGCGGCGGCGTGTTCGCGCAGCTGATCGGAACCGTGATGCTCCTGGAGGAGGATGAGCGCAGGATGGTAAAGGGGCTTATCATCAATAAGTTCCGCGGGGACAAGTCCATCCTGGACAGCGGCGTCGAGATGCTGGAGGAAAAGAGCGGCATTCCGGTCGTGGGAGTGGCCCCCTATCTTCAGATTCAGGTGGAGGACGAGGACAGCCTGACCGAACGCTTTGAGCGGGATCAGAAGGTGGCGCTGATCGATATCGCGGTGATCCGTCTTCCGAGGATTTCCAATTTCACAGACTTTAATCCTTTTGAAAATATGCCGGGCGTCTCTCTGCGCTATGTAAAACAGGCGAGTGAACTCAAAAATCCCGACATGATTATTCTGCCGGGCACAAAGAATACCATTGAGGACCTTCTCTGGCTGCGGCAGAGCGGTATGGAGGCGGCGATCCTGAAGCGCCAGGCGGCGGGGACGATTCTGTTCGGCGTCTGCGGCGGTTATCAGATGCTGGGAGAGACGCTCTCTGACCCCGAGGGTGTGGAGATTCAGGGCGGAGGCAGCGTAAAGGGCATGGGGCTGATCCCCATGGACACGGTGTTTGCCGCGCAGAAGACAAGGACGCAGGTCACGGGAGTGTTCGAAAACATACCGGGCGATCTGGCGGAACTTTCCGGAACCGCTCTTTCCGGCTATGAGATCCATATGGGCGTCACATCGCTCAGGGACGGCGCGAAACCGCTGACAGCCCTCTCGGGCCACGCGGGACAGTCCGGGGAAAAGGCGGACGGCGCGTTCTGCGGCAATGTGTACGGCACGTATGTCCACGGCGTTTTTGACCGGGAGAACGTGGCGAAAGCCGTGGTGACGGCGATCGGAAGAAAGAAGGGACTTGACACATCGGAAATCACGGGCGTGGATTTCGCGGCGTTCAAGGAGAGTCAGTACGATCTGCTGGCTGCCGCGCTGCGCGAGCATCTGGATATGGAGAAGATTTACGAGATTCTGAACAGCGGGATCTGAGCCCGTCGGGGCAGCGGATTTTTGCTTCCGAAAAATACACAAATTAACAGTTGCATTATAGATGCAAAAGTCATACAATAGGTAACGGTTCGAGGGAACCATACATGTGAGGTAAATGCCATATGAAAATAGAACTGGAAAACGTAAAGCCCATGGATATCGAGCGCAGAAGTTTTGAGATTATCACCCAGGAGCTCGGGGAGCGGAAGCTCGATCCGGACAAGGAGCTTATTATCAAGCGGTGCATTCACACAAGCGCGGATTTTGACTACGCTGACAATCTCTGCTTCTCCGAGGGCGCGGTGGAGAGAGCGCTCGACGCGCTGCGTCAGGGAGCGTGCATCGTGACCGATACGCAGATGGGCAAATCCGGCATCAACAAGCGCGCGCTGGCGCGCCTGGGCGGCGAGGCGTACTGCTTTATGTCGGACGAGGACGTCGCGGCGGCGGCAAAGGCAAATGGAACCACAAGGGCAGTCGCGAGCATGGACAAGGCGGCGCAGCTCGATAAGAAGCTGATTATCGCAGTGGGCAACGCGCCGACAGCGCTGGTGCGCCTCTATGAGCTGATCAAAGAGGGAAAGATCCATCCGGAGCTTATCATCGGCGTTCCGGTTGGATTCGTCAATGTCGTGCAGTCCAAGGAGCTTATTATGCAGGCCGGCGTGCCCTACATTGTTGCGAGAGGCAGGAAGGGCGGAAGCAATATCGCAGCCTGCATCTGCAATGCGCTGCTGTATATGATTGACAATAACAGGGAGTGAGAATCGTGTTCGGGGAGTGCCATGCCCATATCTTCATGAATGGATATGATTATAAAAAAGCGGTGCGGGACCAGAAGGACGGTCCCGTGGACAGCCTGATCCGGGAGCATTTCGCGGCGTACCGGAGAAACGGGATCACGTATGTCAGGGACGGCGGTGATCCCTGGGGCGTGTCAAAGCGCGCCATGGCGCTCGCGCCGGAATACGGCATCACCTACAGGACGCCCGTGTTTGCCCTGCACAGGGAGGGGCATTACGGCGGTATTGTGGGCAGGAGCTTTTCGAGCCTGCGGGAGTTTCGCAGCCTGATTCTGGAACTGAAAGCACAGGGCGGGCACTTTGTGAAGCTTATGACCACCGGAATTCTGGATTTTGACCGGTACGGCGAAGTTACGGGGGAGAGGCTCCCGGGCGATGAGGTTCGCGTACTGGTGGAGACGGCGCACGAGATGGGTTTTTCCGTTATGACGCACACGAACGGCGCACGGGCCGTCCTGGAAGCGGCCGAAGCGGGCGCCGACAGCATCGAGCACGGGAATTTTCAGGATGAGGAGAGCCTGGCCTGCCTGAAAGAGAAGAAGACCGTATGGGTACCTACGCTGGTGACGGTGAGAAATCTCATCGGCGACGGGAGATTTCCGGACGATTCCCTGAGAGCGGTCTGGGAGGTTCAGAAGAAGACTCTGCGGGAGGGGTTCGAAAAAGGCGTTTATCTTGCGCTGGGCAGTGACGCGGGCGCTTACCGGGTTCTGCACGGTCAGGGGCTTCTGGATGAGTACCATGCCTTCTGTGAGGTGCTTGGGGAGAGCGCTGTACTGCGGGAGAGGCTTCAGGAGGGCGAAAGTAAAATAAGGGAAAGATTCTGACCCGAAGAAAATGGACACAATAAGGAGAAAAATCGTTATGACTGAGAGAGAAATACAGTTTTTGGAGATGGAGGAACTGTTAAAATTTTCCAGAATCTGCAGTAAGGTTGATTTTGACATTGACGTAAGCTTCAGAAAGGGACGGATCGACGCGAAATCCATTCTCGGCCTGCTGAGTATTGAGCTGGGGGAAAAGGTAAAGCTCATAGCACACAGCCAGGAGGAGGAGACCGATCGGTATTTCCAGGAATTTTATGCATAGGATTTTACAGCCAGACTTCCCTTCACGGATTTCATCTGTGCGGGAAGTGTTTTTTTGAGATATTTTCACGTGAATTCAAGAAAACTTCTTGCGCAGACGGGAAGTCTGTGGTATTCTAGGAATGAACAATTCTACTGCCGACGGCAGGTCACACGGCGAATCAGCCGATTTTCTCAACAACACATACAATACGAAGAAGAGGAGGTGCACAGACGGGGGTACTTTGATTTTTTATACCCCAAAATCATACGACGGATGCCGGAAGATTCCGGCGGAAAGGAGAATATATTGAAAAACAGTACAAGGAAAAGAACAATATCTGCGGCAGCCGGGCTCTGCGTATTATACTGTATGGCGTTTCAGCCGCATCCCGCGCAGGCGCAGGATACAGACAGCCTGCCTCCATGGGAGATAGAGGGCAATGACTATGAGCTGGGCTGGGGCGAAGCGGAGAATTTTGGCTATCCCCTGCAGCAGCCCATGGAGAGAAGAGCCCTTGTGGGAGGAGAACTCACCCCGAACGGCGCGCAGATCACGGGGATTCGTGTGCTCTCAACAGTGGACGGCACGGAGCCCTTTGACGGGGACGACATGCCGGGAAATGACGCGGGACCGGAGAACGGTATCGTCCGGTCATTTGACAGCGTGAATTATACGCTGGCGTATACCATGGGGCTGCATGAGACGGATCTCGATTATTTTACGGAGGGTGATGTCTGGTGCCGGTTTGAGCTTCCGGTGGCAGCGTCCGAGGCGACGTTTGACGTGGACGCCATGGCGTGGATGGTGGATCCGCAGCTTGAGACGCAGGAGGACAGGACGATTCTGACCTGCCGCCGCCATGTGGACTGCGGGGATTATACGTCAGCGATTCCCGGAGCCGGTACGCTGTCCGTCATTGTGAAAGTGCAGGGGATGGCGAACGGTTCCGAGATTGTCCCCGATTTTTCGCTCTGGATGGACGGCAACGGGGAGGAGCTGATCCGCACCGTTCGGCCGGAACCGCTTACCGTATCGGCGGCGCCGAGATATAACGTGGGAATCTACACCTCGCAGTATCAGTCCCCGGCGGCAGCGTTTGACCTGGATACAGGGGAGCAGTCCGCCGGAGGACAGGGCGGCAAGATTTACAGCGCGGGCGTTGTGCTGCAGCTTAAGAATGACCGCGTGGAGAAAGGGCTGCGCGGGCTGGAGCTTCCGGCGGGCGACATTACGTTTGATCTGGAGCTGCATGCCTGGGAACAGGTATATGGAGGAGAGATCGAGGAGAGGGATACGCCTCTGCTCTGGGATTATAAGACGAACGATACGGTTCGCCGGAGAGGAGCGCTGGACCGCAATCTGGTCATCGGAAATGAGACAGAGCTTCCCTATTCCGCCTCCGTGCCTCTCGACAGCGGTACGGACGACCGCTCCTGTACGGATTCAGGTACGTGGCGTATTGAGCAGGAGGGGAATATCCTGCATGTCACGGTGAGCGATTACCGATTCAGCGAAGCGTACCGTTTCCCCACGCTTCCGGGACTGTACGACGCGGCGACAGGCTGCTTTTCCTCGGGGTATCTGCAGATTTTGTGTCCCGCTGACCGGGCGGATGAGATGGACGCCGACTATTATCTGACTGTGGCGGACCAGAACCTGCGCGCGTCCTCCATTTCCGGACAGGAGCTTGCCGCGAGTGAGACGAATACGAACCAGATGGATCAGGAGGATGATTCCATCACGACCCAGGGGCAGTATCACGACGGCATTTTCGGGAAAGAACAGCAGTTTTTCAAGTCCTTTGAGGGACTGCCGCAGGGTGCCGCGAATATCTTTGCCTCCACCTGGGAGGGCGGGGACGGAAGCGCCTGGAGAGGCACCGAGCTGCTTCTGGGTTCCTGCCTGGGGCTTTACAGCAATGAGGTTGTGCCCTACAGTTTCAACTTTCTGCAGAAGTTTGACGACGAGGGATTTGAGATTTCAGCTGAGGACGGTGAGGAAGACTTCCAGGTTTCCCTGACAGGCACTTCGAACATGGAGATCCGGGTGCGCTACGGCGCAAAGCCCGACGGCACCGGATGGAAAGACGACGCGGAGATGGATGAGACGACGGAGGAGGAGCTCGTATATTACCGCGATATGGCTTCTCTGCTCGCGGATCAGAAGACCTGTGTGGCAGTGCTCTATGAAGGGCGCAACGGCACGATCCATCCGGATTACCGGCTGGGACAGTATATGATTCAGCTCTGGCTGTTCAAGGATATGAAGATCCGTGAGGACGCAAAGCCCCACGGCGTATATCAGACGGTCAACAGCCTGACGGTCTGGGATGAGTCGGGAAGACTTGATGATACGCAGACACGGCTGAATCCCGACGCGGTCTACCCGGAGCCGTTCGCTTACAGGCGCAACGGCGCGGAGAACAGCTGGTATCAGAAGGCGGAGTATCACGCTGACGGAAGTCTGGTGGAGGGCAGCCATGCCGGAGGATATCTCTCCGGAAACTCCATGCGGATCGCGCAGTTTGAAGGTGTGATTAAGAATGAGATCGCGGATCTGGACGCGGACGGCAATCCGAAGGATTCCTACGATGTGGGAGCAGGCCAGAACCGGGTGACTTACGCGCTCACACCGCAGGTGCGCACGCCGGATACGACGGCGGAGAAGACCACGCCGGTTACTGTCACGAGCAGGCTTCCGGTCAATCTCACCTATATACCGGGCAGCGCCGTCCGGGACGGCATGCCGCTGGAACCGGAGGTCACAGATGAGGAGGACGGCACTCAGACGCTGACCTGGAAGCTTCCGAAGGAGCCGGTCAACGAGGAGACTTCCCCGATTCTGTATTCCGCAGAGATCGGAAACATGCAGGACCCTGAACACGATGTGAAAAACGGCGATATCCTGACGCAGACCGCGGACATTCAGACTGATGAGGACCCGGTGAAGATTTCGGAACTTTTCGGGAACCGCGCTTCCGTGGGCCTTAAAGTGATCAAGCTGACCGATGTCAGAATCCTGAAATCCATAGAGGAAGATCTCGTGGAGCAGGACGCTCCGCTTACGTTTACGCTGGAATGCTCCAACACCTCTCATAATCCGGTGGAGAATCTGGCGGCCATGGACATTCTTCCCTATGGGGAGGACGGCCGTGAGAGCGATTATGAGGGAATTTATGAGGTCAGAGAACTTCTTCTGAACACGCAGCACTGCCCGAATTCAGAGCTTTCTCTGTATTACACCATGCAGGAGGAGATTCTGGGAAAGGACGCGTCGGAATTTTCCGCGGATCATCCGATTTGGAAAGAGGCGTCCAGAACAGATACGGCGGAGGGAATCCTGTTTCATATTCCGCAGATGCCGCAGGAGACTGTTAAGGCCGTTGTGCTGGGAGGAACGCTCGCTCCGCTTGAGATGGCGAAGCTGACCTGGCAGATAGAACCGGACGGCAACGACGGCGGAGACTGCTACGGCAATCACGCGACGCTCTTTGTGCCGGGACTTCCGGATGTAGTGGAAACGCTTCCGGTGAAGGCAAAAGTCATTGGAAGAAGATTATCCGGACTGGCATGGGAAGACAGCGACAGGGACGGAAGGCGGGACGCAGGCGAAGCGCTTCTGGAAGGAGTGAAAGTCACGCTGACCGATATGGACGGACAGGCGGTCGAGGATGTGCACGGACAGACCGTGGAGCCCGTGATCACGGGCAAAGACGGGGCGTACGCTTTTGAAGATCTCAGAGACGAATCGTATACAGTGCATTTCTCAGAGACGGAAGACTGGATGATTGCGGAGTGGGAACTGACGAAGGAAAAGGCAGCAGGCGTATCCGAGGAGGAGAATTCCGACGCGCGCCCGTGCTTTGACAGTGAAAATGCTTTCTATGAGGCGCAGATCCCCGGACTGGAGTTCGATGAGCCCACACTGGAGAATCCGCTGGTGGAGATCACGCATCAGGATGCGGGCTTCTGGCGGAAAGATCCGGACGAGCAGCCGCCGGAAGATGAGGAAAAGCCGACGTCGCCGTGCCCCGGAGAGGAACAGAACCAGGGAAATAATAATCATCAGAACAACCAGCAGAACCAGAACAATCAGAATACAAACAACAATTCGAATAACAATTCCAGTTCATCAAACAGTTCCAGTGACAATTCCAACGATAATTCCAATGATAATTCCGGCAACAGCTCCAATCAGAACGGAAGCTCTTCCAATTCCGCGGACCAGAATAACAGCGGAGGGGGAAACAGTAATATTGTGAATAATATCAATGTGCCGAAGACTTGCAGCACGGGAAATGATGTGAATGACAGCAACGACGGCAAGGACAGCGATGACAGCAGCGGGACGGGCAAAAGCCCGTCCGCTGTGAAATCGTCGGGAGCTTCCTACAGCGGAAAATCCACAGGCAGCAACCCCAAAACCGGCGACAGCGCGCAGGTGCCGGCCCTTGCGGCGGGCGCGGCGTCATCTCTGGCAGGAATTGTCTATCTGCTCCTGCGCAGGCGCAGACAGAGGGAAGAGTCCCGCTGATAACTTACTTTCCGGCCTGCTCTGCCGCATCTGCAATATGGCGGCAGAGCAGCGCACGGATAGAACTGTACTCTCCGAGTCCTTTAAGCACGCAGTCCACGGAGTATCCCTCCGCAGTAAACTGGGAATACCAGGATTCGGGATCATCTCCGGCCATATCGTTGCGGGCGTGATCTCCGGCCACGATCATAAAAGGCGCAAGTACAAGGCGCTGCGGAGCGAAAGCGCGCAGCTGGCGCTTCAGGCTCTCCATGCTGGGGTATGCTTCGACCGTGCCGAGAAAGATATTCGGATAGCCGAGGTCTTTAAACTTGTAGTCCAGCGCAGCATAGATTGAATTGGCGTAATGTGTCGTGCCGTGTCCCATGAGGATCAGCGCGTCTTTTTCGCCGAGAAAAGAGAATTCCTCTGCTATCGCGCGGATGACGGCATCCGAGTCCTCCTCGGTGGTGAGCAGCGGATTTCCAAAGACGATCGAGGAAAATTTATCTCTGTAAGAGAGGGCGTCCTCCTTCATAAGATCGTTTTCAATACCATTGATGACATGAGTGGGCTGTACGATCACGTCCGTGATGCCGTCAGCGTGCATCTGCTCCATAGCTTCGCGCACGGTCGGAATCTGAATGCCGTCCCGTTTCGCAATTTTCCGGATGATCATCTTGCTTGTCCAGGCGCGGTACACGCGGCAGTCCGGGTAAGCTGCGGCAAAATCCGCCTCTATGGCGTCGATCGTAAGTTTTCTTGTATCCTCGAAACTAGTGCCGAAACTTACGGCAAGGATAGCTTTCTTGGTTGTCATGGTAAATCCTCCTGTGTCTGTAAAAAAATGTTTTTATCTTCTGCCCTGTTTATAAAGGAAGGGGCTGAATTTCAGCGATATACCGCTCAAGCTGCTCCAGATTCCTGGGAATCGGAAGGGAAGAATCCAACAGTCCTCTGCTGCAGAGGCTGTTGAAAAGCTGCAGAACCGCGGGCTGCTTCAGATTGGTGAGCGCGAGGGAGTCCTGATCGGAGAAGACTTCCTCCGGAGTTCCGTGTGTCAGAAGCTGACCGTCCTTTAAGAGCATAACCTCATCCGCCCACTCCATGGCATAGTCCACATCGTGCGTCGCCATCAGAACAGTGATGCCCTCGGCGGAGAGCTGCTCTACAATATGATTGACGATGGCGGTGTGCTTTGGGTCCAGAGCCGCAGCCGGCTCATCCAGAATAATAATTTTCGGATGCATGACGAGAATATCCGCGATGGATACCTGCTTTTTCTGGCCTCCGCTTAAGGCGTGGGTGGGCTTGCTGCGAAACGGCGTGATCTCGAGCCGTTCGATAACGTTCTCGACCTCGCGCGCCGCTTCGTCGGGAGAGACGCCCAGATTCAGGATTCCGAAAGAGATTTCCTGATAGACACTGGCTGAGAAGAGCTGGTTGTCCGGATCCTGAAATACAATGCCCACATTTCGGCGCAGGGCGAGCAGCCCTTTGCGTGAGTAATCAACAGGCTCACCCTCAAAGTAAACAGTGCCCGATGACGGGCGATGGACCCCGTTGCAGCAGAGGAAAAACGTGGATTTTCCGGAGCCGTTTGCCCCCATAAAGGCAATCCGTCTGCCGCGCCGTATCTCCAGGGACAGTCCGTTCAGCGAGTGGGTCTTTTCATCATCATACGAAAAGTACAGATTTTCCGCTTTTAATATAATATCGTCTTGTGAAGTCATAGTACAAATACCTCCAGAAGCCATACGGCGGCAAGAAACAGTTCAAAACCGATGATGGCTGCAATTTCCCCCGCGCGCGGCGGGCAGGTCTCATTCAGTACCCGAATACTGCCGTCATAACACCTGGACTCCATGGCATCGTACAGAGCGTTTGAGCGCTTCATGGCAAGCAGCAGCAGTACTGCGAGCAGGGAGCCGAAGGATTTGCAGGCGGTCCTGTAATCTCTGTTTCCCAGACGGGAGGCTTGGGCGGTTGACAGGGCGGACGCAGTCTCCAGCAGTATAAAGATAAATCGGTATATGAGAAGCATCAGCTCGATCAGAAGCTTCGGACAGTGAAGCTTTGCGAGAACATTCAGGATATCCGGCATAGGGGTGTTAAAGGTGAGAAAATACAGGCAGGAGACGCTTGCCATGGCGGTCAGGATAAGCTTCACGCCGTCCGCGGCAGCTGCGCGGCTGCCTGTGAGATAAAAGCCGCCCACAGGGAGGGCAAAGAGATCCAAAGGCGTGCGGCTGATATTGACGAAGATTGCGACGGTGCTCAGCAGCAGAAACGCCAGCGGTACCAGAAGAAAGCGCAGATAGCGAAAAAGAGGGATTCCCCCCTTTCGGACAGTGAGAATCCCTGCTGCAAGAAGCACAATTCCTGAAACGGCAGCCGAGCGGCTGATCACACAGAAGAGCAGTGTGATCAGCGCAAAGGCAAACTTTTCGGACGCGTTTTTATACCGAAGCTTTGACAGGTAGCAGAATTTGTCAATTGTTAGCATTGGTCCATGTCCTTTCCGGCTGCTGCCGCTTAATTTTTCTCATGCTTTTTCCGCTCAATCAGCCGGCCAAGCACGAAGCCGAACACACCTGCGCCCAATCCCGCCTGAAGGCAGAACAGAAGGCTCTCGGTCTCGCCTCCCGGAGGCTCCATGACCGGAGAAGCCCAGGCTTCGTAATCCGGGTCGATTTCCGTGACCGCTTCCTCCGCCGCGCCGTCAGCGCCTCCGAATTCTGAATTCTGGATCACAAGGAGCGGGATAACGGTGATCACTGCGCACAGAAGCAGCAGAACAATAACCAGTTTTCCTCTTTTTGATATCTTTGACATCTATGTATTCCTCCTTTACTGTGCAAAGTAGCCGAGCTCTTTCAGTTCGGATTTCGCGTAGGACTCCAGGCCGATGATGACGATAACAGTCAGGATTCCCTCGATCACTGCGAGCGGGATCTGGGTCACCGCAAAAATCCCGAGGAATTTAGCCAGAGAAGCCATCACGCCGCCGACCTCAGAGGGGTGCGCGGTTGCGAGCTGTACGCTGGTGACACAGTAGGTGAAGAGATCTCCAAGAAAGGCTGCAAGAAAAATGGACACCAGGCGGTTGACATTCAGTTTCTGACACAGCTTATACACTCCATACGTTACAAATGGCCCTGCGATCGCCATGGAAAACGTATTGGCCCCCAGGGTAGTCAATCCGCCGTGAGCGAGCAGAATTGCCTGGAATAAGAGGACGATCAGTCCGATAATGCTGACGGCAGCCGGACCGAATAAGATAGCGCCCAGCCCTGTACCCGTCATGTGGGAGCTGCTGCCCGTCACAGACGGTATCTTGAGCGCGGACAGCACGAAGGCGTAAGCGCCCACCATGGCAAGAATCAGCAGAGTCTTGCGGTGTTCCTTCAGAGTCTTGCTGATGGAAAAGAATCCCGCGATCAAAAACGGGACGCACAGCACGGCCCACAGAATACAGTAGGACGGCGGCAGAAATCCCTCCATAATGTGCATGGCGTTTACAGTCGGGATAAAGCCGAAAGAAAGCGCGAACACAGAGGCGATCAGAACGATTTTTCTTTGTTTAACAGTCATATTTTTTCTCCTTTCTTACTGTTTTGCCGGATGCGGAGATATCCGGATGGGATTTCCTGCGCCCGTAAGGACGCAAAAAAGCGCCGCAGCCTGAAAAAGCCGGGCGCACAAAACAGTTCCTGATGCCTGCGCAGATAAAAAGAGCGAGACTCAGAAAACAACTCCGCGCACCACAGCCATCGTTCGTAACTGATGGTGCCTATCGTGCAGCGGGCAGGTCTTCTGACTCTGGTATCCTGACGCCTCCCCGCCTTCCCGGTTGCCCAGTGACATCATTGGGGAGGAGCTCCTCCATTACAGCGGCGTGACCGTGAGGGACTTGCACCCTCTTTCCTATTCTCCTGCCGGATCAGCAGGCACCGCGCTGCATTCAATTACAGAAAGTGTAATCTTTGGAGAGAAAATTGTCAAGTGGTATATAAAAATTTGTAAAAAATCAGAAAACAGGTTTTGCAAAAGGAGGGATTGTGCTATGATTAGTTGGTATTACGATAAGATGAAAAACGGAGGAACGGTTTCATGAGCATACGTATGGTGGGAATAGACCACAGCCGGGCGCCGGTGGATGTCCGCGCGTGGTTTTCCTTTACGAAGAAGAGCGCTGCGGCGGGAATGGAGCGTCTGAAGGAAAAAGAGGGGATCAACGGAGTGATCATCCTGTCCACCTGCAACCGGATGGAACTGTGGGCGAGTGTCGATGAGACGTGGAGCGGTTCTCTGGTGGAAGAGCTCTGCCTGCTCAAAGAGCTGGATCCCACGGAATTTGCAGAATACTTTACCGTGCGGGAAGAGCGGGAAGCGGCGGAGCACCTGTTTTACCTTGCCTGCGGCCTGAAGTCCCGGATTCTGGCAGAGGATCAGATCATCACGCAGATCAAGGACGCGCTCTCCTGGTCGAGAGAGCACTTCTGCACGGACAATGTGCTGGAGGTGCTGTTCCGCAAAGCCGTGACCGCGGCCAAGAAGGTGAAGACGCAGATCGTATTTTCCCACGCCAATACAACAGCTATGGACAGCGCGGTGGCGATGCTGCACGACAGGGGATTTTCCCTGAAGGGCAGAAAGTGTATGGTTATAGGAAATGGTGAGATGGGCCGTCTGGCCGCCCTGACCCTGATAAAGGCGGGGGCGGATGTGACAGTGACGGTGCGCCAGTACCGAAGCGGTATGGTGTCCATCCCTCTGGGCTGCAGCCGCATCAATTACGGTGACCGCATGGAGTATCTGCCGTCGTGCGACCTGGTGGTGAGCGCTACGGCAAGCCCGAATTACACACTGCGCCGCGAGGAGTTCGAGGGCGTCTGTCTCGATCATCCGCTGATTCTGATCGACCTGGCAGTGCCCCGGGATATTGACCCGCAGCTTAAGGATCTGGAACAGATTGAGATGTACAATATCGATGATTTCCGGCTTACGGGCCTGGAGGGCCAGGAGGAAGCGTTAAAAGGGGCGTCCTGCATTCTGGAGGAAGAACTGGAAGAGTTCTTTTCCTGGTATTCCGGCAGGGATCTGATCCCGCGGATTCAGGAGATTCAGAAGGATGCCGCGCAGGATCTGGAACTGCGGCTGGGCAAGATCATCCGGAAGCTTCCTCTGGAAGCGGATGAACAGGAGAAACTCAGGCAGAATATCCGTTCCGCTGCCCAGAAGGTCGTAAATAAGATGATGTTCGGGCTGCGGGATGTCATGGACCAGGAGGCATTTCTGGAATGTGTGGAAGGATTGGAGAAGCTGTATGAAGAGTAAGAAGTATTTCCCGCTCTTTGTAGATCTGAGCGGAAAAAAGGTCATCATCGTGGGGGCAGGGCAGATCGCGCTGCGGCGCACGAAGACGCTTCTGGATTTCTGTGCCGATATCACTGTGATCGCGCCTGAGATCCTGCCGGATTTTTACTGCTGGGAGCAGGAGGGAAGCCTGCGGCTGCTAAAAAAGGAATACTGCAGAGAGGATATTCTGGATGCGGATCTGGTGCTTGCGGCTACTGATAATCCGGGAGTGAACAGCGATATTTACAGCGCGTGCAAGTGCCTGGGGATTCTTGTGAACGTATGCAGCGACAGAAATAAATGTGATTTCTACTTCCCGGGAATCGCGCAGAGCGGCGGCGTGGTGGCAGGCGTTACCGCGTCAGGGGAAAATCACAGACAGGCGCGGCGGGTAAGGGAGGCAGTTCAGGGCCTTCTTGACGAAATGCAGACAGAAGAGACAGCCGGGAGGATAAAAGATGAGTGAAGCCAGGAAAATTATTATTGGAAGCAGGGAGAGCCGCCTCGCGGTGATCCAGAGCGAGATTGTCAGAAAGTACATAGAGGAGACGTGTCCGGACGTACAGGCGGAGCTTCTGACAATGAAAACTACGGGGGATAAGATTCTGGACCGCACCCTCGATAAGATCGGGGGAAAGGGACTGTTTGTGAAGGAGCTTGACCGCGCGCTGCTCGACAGGCGCAGCGATCTCTCGGTACACAGCTTAAAGGATATGCCGATGGAGATTCCGCAGGAGCTTCCCATTGTGGCGTTCTCCCGGAGAGAAGATCCCAGGGACGCGCTGGTCCTTCCCGAGGGATGTACAAAACCTGATCCGGAAAAGCCGATAGGCTGTTCAAGCCTGCGCAGGATTCTGCAGCTTCAGAAGCTCTATCCGGATTACCGGTTTGAGAGTGTGCGCGGAAATGTGCAGACACGTCTGAGAAAGATGGAGGAAGGACAGTATGGCGCGCTGATCCTTGCTGCCGCGGGGCTGGCGCGGCTGGGACTGCAGGGGCGGATCAGCCGCTATTTTGAGCCCGAGGAAGTGATTCCGGCAGCAGGGCAGGGAATCCTTGCTGTGCAGGGAAGAGCCGGAGAAGATTATTCATATCTGGAAGGATTTTCGGATGCGGAGGGGACCTGGGCAGCGCTTGCGGAGCGCGCTTTTGTAAGGCGCCTGGACGGAGGCTGCTCCTCACCGGTGGCGGCATACGCAAAAATTGAAGGAGAACAGATGACCCTCACAGGGCTCTACTATAAAGAAGAGGATCAGACCTGTCTGACCGGGAGCATGAGCGGAAATGTCCGTGATGCGGAGCAGATGGGTACAGCGCTTGCAGATCGTCTGCGGGCAGAAGCGGAGGAGAGAGTATGAATACAGGAAAAGTCTGGCTGGTAGGGGCAGGTCCCGGAGACACGGGACTGCTGACACTGAAGGGAAAGCAGGTGCTTGATGAGGCGGAGGTCGTTGTGTATGACAGTCTGGTGGGAGAGGGAATCCTCGCGATGATCCCTCAGAGCGCGCGGGCCATCAATGTGGGAAAACGCGCGGGCCATCACACGATGCCGCAGGAGCAGATCAATGAGGTTCTGCTGAAGGAAGCGCAGAACGGATACCGGGTTGTGAGATTAAAGGGAGGAGACCCGTTTATATTCGGAAGGGGAGGCGAGGAGCTGGATCTGCTCGAGCAGTACGGAATCCCCTACGAGATTGTGCCCGGCATTACATCCGCGGCAGCGGTGCCGGCGTATAACGGCATTCCGGTGACGCATCGGGATTTCTGTTCTTCCCTGCACCTGATCACAGGGCATAAGAGGCAGGGCAAGGGATACGATATTGACTTTG
The DNA here is from genome assembly GCA_930989745.1 of uncultured Lachnospiraceae bacterium. GTDB lineage: Bacteria > Bacillota > Clostridia > Lachnospirales > Lachnospiraceae > Egerieimonas_A > Egerieimonas_A faecigallinarum. Next base: position 24,915 of record CAKNMY010000010.1, read on the forward strand.
AGGCGCTTGTGCGCACAAAGGGAACGCTGGTATTCCTCATGGGACTTTCCGCACTGGGAGATATCTGCGCGGGACTGATCGAAGCGGGGATGGATCCGTTCATGCCGGCGGCGGTTCTGCAGAAGGGAACAACCGCGCGTCAGAAGCGAGTAATCGCGACCGTGGCGACGCTGAAGGAGGAGGCGGACGCCCAGGGCATAGAGGCCCCTGCCATCATTGTGGTGGGAAAAGTCTGCGAGCTGTCAGAGCGGTTCGCGTGGTATGAGAAGCTTCCGCTCTCAGGCATCCGGGTGCTTCTGACCCGACCGAAAAAGCGGATGTCCGTTATGGCCGACCGCCTGCGCAGGCAGGGAGCGGAAGTGCTGGAACTTCCGGCAATCGAGACAAGAAAGTGCCAGGATATGAGCGCTCTGAGAGAAGCCTTCGAACATCTGAATGATTACCAGTGGATCGCGTTTACGAGCCCGGCAGGCGTTGAGGTGTTCTTTGAAGAACTGGCTGAAGTGAACAGGGATATCCGCTCGCTTGCCGGCTGCCGTATCGCGGCGATCGGCGGCGGCACAGCGAAGGCTCTGAGAGAGCGGGGAATCCTGGCAGACCTGATGCCGGAACGCTATGACGGGGATGCTCTGGGCAGGCTGCTGGCAGAGCAGGCGGAGGAGAACGCAAGGATCCTGCTGCCGCGCTCTGCAATCGGAGGAAAGGAGATCCTGGAACGGCTGGCGGAGCGTAAGGATATCACGGTAGACGAGATTGCCACTTATGACACAGTATATCCGAAGCAGACAGCGCTTGACACGGCGGGACTGTTCGGGCCGGACGGCGTCGATTTTGCGGTATTTACCAGCGCTTCCACAGTACGGGGCTTCGAGGCTGCCGCTCCGGGGGTGGACTGCAGCCAGATTACCGCAGCATGCATTGGTGCGCAGACCGCTGCGGAGGCGGACCGCCTGGGCATGAGAACTTATATCTCTGAACAGGCCTCCATTGACAGCGTGGTGGAATTGGTAATAGAATTAAGCAGAGCCAAGAAAGGCTTATAAAAAATAGTAAATTGGAAGTGGATACAATGGAATTAGTACAAAGACCAAGAAGACTGAGGGGCTCAGAATCTGTCAGAAGAATGGTGAGAGAGACCCGCATGGACAAATCCTCCCTGATCTATCCGATGTTCGTCATGGATGGAGAGAATATTCAGGAGGAGATTCCCTCAATGGAGGGACAGTACCGCTACAGTGTGGACCGCATGGGATATGAGCTGGAGCAGGTCGCAAAAGCAGGTATCGGAAACGTGATGCTTTTCGGAATTCCTGCGGTAAAGGACGAAAAGGGAAGCCAGGCGTATGCCGAGGACGGTATTGTGCAGCGTGCCCTGAGGGAAGCAAAGCGTCTGTTTCCGGAGCTGTATTACATCACGGATGTATGCATGTGCGAGTACACATCTCACGGACACTGCGGCGTGCTCTGCGGACACGACGTGGACAATGACGCCACCCTGGAACTGCTGAGCAGAACCGCTCTGTCTCATGTGGAGGCGGGTGCCGATATGGTGGCTCCTTCGGATATGATGGACGGCCGCGTGCGCGCCATCCGTGAGAAGCTGGACTGGGCGGGACATAAGGATATCCCGATCATGTCCTACGCGGTGAAGTACGCGTCCGCGTTCTACGGGCCGTTTCGCGATGCCGCGGACTCAGCTCCGGCATTCGGCGACAGAAAGACTTATCAGATGGATTTCCACAACAGCCGCGAGGGAATCAAAGAAGTGCTGCTGGATGTGGAGGAAGGCGCGGATATCGTCATGGTGAAGCCGGCGATGTCATATCTGGATATGATCACGAAGGTGCGTGAGGCGACAAATGTGCCTGTGGCTGCTTACAGTGTCAGCGGAGAGTACGCGATGGTCAAGGCCGCGGCGAAGAATGGATGGATCGATGAGGACAGGATCATCTGTGAGATGGCGGTCGGCACTTACCGCGCGGGAGCGCAGATCTACCTGACTTACTTTGCGAAGGAACTCGCACGTTTTATGGATGAAGGGAGGATCGGTTAAATGACAAAATCAGAAGAACTTTTTGCGCGTGCTGTGAAAGTGATACCGGGAGGCGTCAACAGCCCTGTGCGCGCGTACGGAAATGTGGGGATGACACCGCGCTTTATCACAGGCGCGACAGGCCCGTATATCTTTGACGCGGACAGCAACCGATATATCGACTATATCAATTCCTGGGGGCCCATGCTGCTTGGCCACAATAATCCCGAGATCCGGGAGAGTGTAATCCGCGCCTGTGAGGACGGCCTGAGCTTTGGCGCGGCGACAGAGCGCGAGGTGGAAATGGCGGAGTTTATCTGCGCCCATGTTCCGTCCGTGGAGATGGTGCGCATGGTCAATTCCGGAACCGAAGCTGTAATGAGCGCGGTGCGCGCGGCGAGAGGATATACCGGAAGGGATAAGATCATAAAGTTTGCAGGATGCTATCACGGCCACAGCGACGCCATGCTGGTAAAAGCGGGCTCCGGCGTGATGACAGCGGGAATTCCCGACAGCGCCGGAGTTCCGGCCGGATGCACGAGAGACACTCTGACGGCAGTGTACAATGACCTGGACAGCGTACGCGCGCTCCTTGAGGCGAACCGCGGGGAGGTTGCAGCAGTTATCGTGGAGCCGGTTGCGGCCAATATGGGAGTGGTGCTCCCGAAGGAGGGCTTCCTTCAGGGGCTTCGCAGCCTGTGTACCGAGCACGGCGCGGTGCTGATTTTCGACGAGGTGATCACCGGATTCCGTCTGGGATTCGGCGGGGCACAGGAGCATTTCGGCGTGGCAGCGGATCTCGTTACTTACGGAAAGATTATCGGAGCAGGCATGCCCGTGGGAGCCTACGGAGGAAAGAGAGAAATCATGGAGATGATCTCCCCGTCCGGAAGCGTCTATCAGGCGGGAACACTGAGCGGCAACCCGGTTGCCATGGCAGCGGGCCTGACGCAGCTTAAGATTCTGCAGGGGAATCCGGAGATTTATACAAGGCTGTTCCAGAAAGGAGAAAAGCTTTTTGAGGGAATGAAGGAGCTTCTGCAGAGATATGAAGCGGGCTGCACGATGAATTATATCGGCTCGCTGGGCTGCATCTTCTTTACGGACCGTCCGGTTGAGAACTATTCGGACGCCAAGACTGCCGATACCGCACGGTTTGCGGAGTATTTTGCCTATATGCTGAACCACGGAATTCATCTCGCACCGTCGCAGTTTGAGGCAATCTTTGTCTCTGACGCTCATACGGACGAGACGACGGAGGAGACGCTCGAGGTGCTGAAAAATTATCTGGAGAGTAAGAAGTAATGAATGATACAATCATTACCGTGGCAGTGGTGCTTCTGCTGGTGGGAATATTCGGAATGGTTCTGCTGTTTGAGAACCGCTCTCAGAAGCAGATGTTTCTGATGCGCCTGCGCAGAAACTGGGGAACCATACCGGAACGGGAATATACGTATGAGGAACTGGACAGGATCTCCCACTATGCGAGAAGAAAGGGAGCGGGCTCCTTTATGATTGACGACACCACATGGAACGATCTCGATATGGATCAGGTATTCATGATGCTCAATCAGACCGTATCCGGCTGTGGTGAAGATTATCTGTACTATCTTCTGAGAAAGCCCCTGTTTGATCAGGAGGCACTTTCCAGGAGGGATAAGCTGGTGGAATATTTCCGCTCCCACAGAGAACAGCGGGAGGCTGTGCAGATGATCCTGCGGGAAATCGGACGACCGGCAAACATGTCTGTATCTGATTATATTTTTGCGCTTAAGGATGTGGAGCAGAGGAGTCCTTTTGGCTATATCCTGCAGATGATTGCGGTGTTCGCGGGCATCGCCTGCGCGGTCACGATACCGGTTTTTGGAATCTTCCTGCTCCTCGGCGTGATTGCCTGGAATGTCGTTACCCATGTGCGGGCCATGGAAAAGGTAGAGCCGTATCTGCGCTGCTTCGTATGCCTGCTTCAGCTTGCCGTCGCGGGCGAGAAGCTGGGCAGACTGAAACTGGACGCGCTGCAGGACTATGCGCAGCCCCTTGTAAAGAGCGCGAAAGCCATGGATAAGATACGGAGAAAATCCAAGGTTGTGGTGCAGAAGAACGGAGTCGGCGAGGGCCTCGAGGGCCTTATACTGACATACATCAATCTGGTATTTTTGTTGGATCTGATACAGTTTTATTCCATGGTCCGTCTGTTCGGCGGCATGGAAAAGGACGCGGATACCCTGATGGAGAATATCGGAATTCTCGACAGCGCGATCGCCATCGCCTCCTACCGCGAATACCTGGCGTATTACTGCCTGCCGGAATTTGTCCCCGGAAATCAGGCGAGCATGGAGGTAAAAGATCTCTATCACCCTCTGATCGCCGAACCCGTGGCCAACAGCATTTCCGTGTCCGAAGGCGTCCTGATTACAGGATCCAACGCTTCCGGAAAATCCACATTCCTGAAGAATGTGGCCATCAACGCGATTTTTGCGCAGACGATCTATACCTGTACCGCGCAGTCGTACCGTGCGAATATGATGAAAGTGCTGACGTCCATGGCGCTGCGGGACAACCTGCAGGGCGGAGAGAGCTATTATATTGTGGAGATTAAATCACTGAAGCGGATTCTGGAGGAGAGCAGGAAGAAGGAACCGATGCTGTGTATTGTGGACGAAGTCCTGAGAGGCACAAATACGATCGAGCGGATCGCGGCATCCTCCCGTATTCTGCGCTTCCTGGACTGTCCGTGGGTGATCTCATTTGCCGCTACGCATGATATAGAGCTGTCGTACATTCTGGAGGGAATCTATAAGAATTACCATTTTGAGGAAAAGATTCTGGAGAATGATGTGGTGTTTGACTATCTGCTGCGCGGCGGGCGCGCGACTTCGAGAAACGCGATCGCTCTGCTCGAGATGATCGGGTATGACAGGGAAATTGTCGAGGAAGCCAGAAATGCCGCCGCTGTCTTTGAGAAGAGCGGCGTCTGGGAACGGATCCGGACCGGGAGAGAAGAAATACAAAAAGGACAGGGAGAGGGAGCATGTTAGTTCAGATTTATACAGATGGATCGGCGCGGGGAAACCCGGACGGGCCGGGCGGATACGGATGCATTCTGCATTACCGCGACAGCAGGGGAACGCTTCATGAGCGCGAATACTCAGCCGGATACCGGAAGACAACGAACAACCGCATGGAGCTGATGGCGGCGATTGTGGGACTCGAAGCGCTGACAAAACCGTGCGAGGTGGAGCTGTATTCCGATTCTCAGTACCTGGTGAACGCCTTTAACCTCGGCTGGATCGACGGCTGGATCAGAAAAGGCTGGAAGCGCGGAAAAAATGAACCGGTCAAGAATATAGATCTGTGGAAGCGTCTGCTGAAGGCAAAGGAACCTCATCAGGTGAAGTTTATCTGGGTGAAAGGACACGACGGACACGAGATGAACGAGCGCTGCGACGCTCTCGCCACGGGAGCTGCAGACGGCACAGACCTTCTGGAAGACGTTGTTTCGGAGATATAAGGGACGGGCACCGCAGTGCGTTCACGTGCCGCGGTGCCTTTAAAAATGAAAAAAGTATAAAATTCATCTTGACAACAGCAGGAAGTTAGCATATACTAATTCTTGGAAATGAGGTAAATCCAGGAAGAAAAGAGGAGTTGGAGGGAACGTATGAATCTGTTGGATGCCAGAGAAGGCGAAACATACATTATCAGGGATATCGTGACGAATGATGAGGAATTAGAGGGTTTTCTGTTTTCTCTGGGCTGCTACAGCGGCGAGCCGATTACCGTTGTTTCTCATCTGAAGGGCGGCTGCGTAGTTTCCATTAAAGATGGCAGATATAATATTGATACTGATTTAGCTGAGGCTATTTCAATATAAAATGAAAAGAATAGTGAGGCAATTCACTATTTTTTAAGCAAAAGGGTTAGTCTATGCTAATCTAGAATGAAGGAGGAGTTTTGTGTATGAGAATCGCTTTTGCAGGAAACCCGAACAGCGGTAAGACGACCATGTACAACGCGCTGACAGGCAGAAACGAACGCGTTGGGAACTGGGCCGGTGTTACGGTAGAGCGAAAGGAAAGTCCTATCAAAAAGGGATACTATAACGGAGGAGAAGAGCTGATCGCGGTAGACCTGCCGGGCGCTTATTCCATGTCTCCGTTTACGTCAGAGGAGAGTATCACCAGCAGTTATGTCAAAAATGAGCATCCGGACGCGATTATTAATATCGTGGACGCGACGAATCTGAGCAGAAGCCTGTTTTTTACCACGCAGCTTCTGGAACTGGGAATTCCTGTGGTTGTAGCTCTGAATAAGAGTGATATTACGGAGAAGAAGCAGACAAAGATCGATATCAGGCTTCTGTCCGAGAAGCTGGGATGCCCTGTTGTTAAGACGATTTCCACTTCTGCCGGTCACGAAGGACTTAAGGAGGCGGTAAGCCAGGCGGCGTCTCTAAGAGGAAAGGGCCAGAAGGCTCCTTACGTACAGGAAGATATTGACCTGCACGACAAAGCGGCAGTGGAGGCTGCCGACAGAAAGCGCTTTGAATTTGTAAACGGCATTGTAAAAGCGGTTGAAAAAAGAAAGGTCTTCACAAAAGACAAAAATGTGCAGGATAAGATTGATGCCGTTATCACACACAAGATTATCGGTATCCCGATTTTCGCGGTTGTGATGTTTCTGGTGTTCTACATATCCCAGTCTACGCTTGGAACGTGGATTGCAGACTGGCTGGTAGGATGGATTGAGACCTTCCAGGGATGGGTCGGCGGACTGCTGGAGAACGCGAATCCGTTCCTGTACGCGATTCTGGTTGACGGTATTATCGGCGGCGTCGGCGCGGTTGTCGGTTTCCTGCCGCTGGTAATGGTAATGTATTTCCTCATCGCACTTTTGGAGGATTGTGGATATATGGCGCGTGCAACTGTTGTGCTGGATCCGATTTTCAAGAGAGTGGGACTGTCCGGCAAGTCAGTAATCCCCATGGTAATCGGAACCGGCTGCGCGATTCCGGGCGTTATGGCGTGCCGCACAATCCGCAATGAGAGGGAAAGAAGAGCTACCGCAATGCTGACGCCGTTTATGCCCTGCGGCGCCAAACTGCCGGTGATCGCGCTGTTTGCCGGCGCGTTCTTCGCGGACGCAGCCTGGGTGGGACCCATGATGTACCTGGCAGGCATTGTGCTGATTTTCCTGGGCGCACTGCTTGTAAAGAGAATCACGGGACAGAAGTTCCGCAAATCTTTCTTTATTATCGAGCTTCCGGAATATAAGATTCCAAGCCTGAAAAGGGCAGTGATTTCCATGCTGGGCCGCGGTAAAGCGTATATTATCAAAGCGGGAACGATCATCCTGGTCTGCAACACGGCCGTACAGGTGATGCAGAGCTTCAACTGGCACTTCCAGCTTGTGGAGGAAGGCATGGAAAGCACATCGATCCTTGCAAGTATTGCACACCCGTTCTCAATTCTGTTTATCCCGCTGGGATTTGGAGTATGGCAGCTTGCAGCAGCGGCAATCACAGGATTTATTGCAAAAGAGAACGTAGTCGGTACCCTGGCCGTTGTGTACGGCATCACAAATCTGATTGATACGGATGAGCTTGCACTGGTCGGCGGAGGAAACGAGGTGGCGACCGTTCTGGGCCTTACAAAAGCAGCGGCGCTCGCTTATCTGATGTTCAACCTTTATACACCGCCCTGCTTTGCGGCGCTTGGAGCGATGAATTCTGAGATGCAGAGCAGAAAATGGCTGTGGGGCGGTATCTGCCTGCAGCTTGCAACCGGATATACCGTGGCATTCCTGGTATACCAGATCGGCACGCTGATTACGACAGGAACCCTGGGAACCGCTTTCGTCCCGGGACTGATCGCGGTCGCAGTATTTGCGGTGATTCTGGCAATACTGATCAGCAGATCGGATAAGAAATTTGCAGCTGAATATAGTTTGCACGCATAGAAGCAATAGAGATCACGCACTGCGGATGGTTCTGTTGCCATGAATAACAGGCGGTGGACAAGGAGCGGATGCCCTTGTCCATCTTCTGATGTGAAAAAGGAATGATGTAAGATGGAAAATGTAATTGTAATTATTTTGCTTGTCCTTATGGTGGGAGCAGCGCTTGCGTATCTGATCAGGGCAAAAAGAAACGGAGCGAAGTGTATCGGCTGCCCTTCCGGAGGAAATTGTCCCAGCAGGAAAATACCCAAAAAGAAACTGAACGGTCCGGTAATCGGAAAAAAGACGATAAAAATTTCAGGGATGCACTGTGAACACTGCGCAATGAATGTGACGGAAATGCTGAACCGGATTGAAGGAGTCCGGGCGGAAGTCAGGCTTTCGACCGGCAGCGCAGTGGTTTCCTATGACCGGGAAATTGATGACAGTCTGTTAAAAGATGCGGTGGAAAAAATAGGATATAAAGTTACCGATATATCGTGAACACAGTAAAGTATAAAAGGAAGTCCTCAAATGGGCTGCCGCACTCGTTTTGTGCGGCAGCCCATTTGCTGATACAATACATACGCGGGCGGTTACTCTTCTTTATGCGCAGCAAAGTGCTCCTTGATGCGTGTAAAGCTCTCATCACTGATGACGTGTTCGATTCGGCAGGCATCTTCCCTGGCCACAGCTTCATCGACGCCGAGCTTTGTGAGCATGGCGGTGAGAACCACATGGCGTTCATAGATCTTCTCAGCAATTGCTTTTCCGCTTTCGGTCAGGTGGATATGATCCTCCTCATCGACCGTAACGTAGCCGTTCTCGCGCAGCTTCTTCATGGCGATGCTGACGCTGGGCTTTGAAAAATTCAGAGCAGCAGCGATATTGATAGAGTGGACGCCCTCTCCGCTGAAAGAGAGCATCAATATGGTTTCCAGATAATCTTCTGCAGATTTTTGGATTTTCATCATTTGGGAATACCTCCACTTTGTTAATGTAAATATGTCCTGCTTTTATGGTAACATAAATACGAAATAATTCCTAGACTGTGTTTAGAAAATAAAAAAAATTCTCTGCGGGCTTGACAAAGCGTGAAGCGGTTTGTATACTGACATCAGAGCTTGAAAAAGCGGAAAAAGGCTGTGAAGGGAAGAAGTAACAGATCGGGACGCCGACAGAGAGCTGCCGGAAGGTGAGAGGCGCGGGCAGAACTGATTTGCGAATACATCCCGGAGCTTCGCACTGAAGGGAGAGGTTCTCCATAGGATGCGACGTGTTCGGCGGACGTTATACCGTCAGGCAGTTGACGGGGAATTCCCCAAGACGGCTTATGGAGGCAGGGTATGTGAGTGCCCTGTGAAAAAAGGTGGTAACACGGGAAGTTTATCGCTCCCGTCCTTTTAGTCTGAGAAGACAAAAGGGCGGGAGCTTTTTTCATAGCTGCCCGAAAAAACAGGAGGAATGAAGAAATGACGATTTATGATGAATTAAAGGCCCGCGGGCTGATCGCCCAGGTAACGGACGAGGAAGAGATTAAAGAACTGATCAATGCGGGAAAGGCAACCTTTTACATCGGTTTCGACCCCACGGCGGACAGTCTGCATGTGGGACACTTTATGGCGCTGTGCCTGATGAAGAGACTGCAGATGGCAGGAAATAAGCCGATCGCGCTGATCGGAGGAGGTACCGGATACATCGGTGACCCATCCGGAAGATCGGATATGAGATCCATGATGACGCCGGAGACAATCCAGCATAACTGTGACTGCTTCAAGAAGCAGATGAGCCGTTTTATCGACTTCTCCGATGGAAAGGCGCTGATGGTCAACAATGCGGACTGGCTGCTGAACTTAAATTACATCGAGCTGCTGCGCGAAGTTGGTTCCTGCTTTTCCGTCAACAACATGCTCAGAGCAGAGTGCTACAAGCAGAGAATGGAGAAGGGACTGTCCTTCCTGGAGTTTAACTACATGATCATGCAGAGCTACGACTTCTACATGCTGTACCAGAAGTACGGCTGCAATATGCAGTTCGGCGGCGACGACCAGTGGAGCAATATGCTCGGCGGTACGGAACTGATCAGAAGAAAGCTCGGAAAGAACGCATGCGCCATGACAATCACGCTGCTGCTCAACTCCGAGGGCAAGAAGATGGGCAAGACTCAGTCCGGAGCCGTATGGCTGGATCCGAATAAGACTTCCCCGTTCGATTTCTACCAGTACTGGAGAAACGTGGGCGACGCGGATGTGCTCAAGTGCCTGCGCATGCTGACCTTCCTTCCGCTGGAGCAGATCGATGAGATGGATAAGTGGGAAGGCAGCCAGTTAAATCAGGCGAAAGAAATCCTCGCATACGAGCTGACCGCGCTGGTTCACGGCGAGGAAGAGGCTAAGAAGGCGCAGGACGGCGCGCGCGCGCTGTTCGGAGGCGGCGCTTCGGCAGAGATTCCGACGGCAGAGCTGACGGATGAGGATTTCACAGAGGATAAGATTGACCTGATCAGCCTGCTGCAGAAAGCAGAGCTGGTGACCAGCCGCTCTGAGGGACGGCGCGCAATCGAGCAGGGAGGCGTATCCCTGGACGGAGAGAAGATCACGGATGTGCGCTTCCAGGTGGAGAAGAGTTCTCTGGAGGGTGACGGAAGAATGTTAAAGCGCGGAAAGAAGAAATTCAAAAAGATTTGCGTGAAATAGGCAGGTGTGCTAAGATATAAGACAGTGCGGACACCTTGTGACAAAAGGCGTTCCGGGCGGAGAATTTATAAATGAACGAATGAAATAATTCAGGAGGAATAAAAACGTGAAGAAGTATGGAGTAAACGAGCTTCGAAAAATGTTCCTGGACTTTTTTGAGAGCAAGGGACATCTGGTAATGAAGAGCTTTTCTCTTGTACCGCAGAATGACAAGAGCTTACTGCTGATCAACGCGGGCATGGCTCCGTTGAAGCCGTATTTTACAGGGGCGGAGATTCCGCCGAGGCGCCGTGTGGCGACCTGCCAGAAATGTATCCGTACCGGCGATATTGAGAATGTGGGAAAGACCGCGCGCCACGGCACATTCTTTGAAATGCTCGGAAACTTTTCTTTCGGTGATTACTTTAAACATGAGGCAATCGCATGGTCCTGGGAATTCCTGACCGAAGTGGTGGGACTGGACCCGAACCGCCTGTATCCTTCCGTATACCTGGAAGACGACGAGGCGTTTGATATCTGGAATAAAGAAGTGGGAATCCCTGCGGAGCGCATCTTCCGCTTCGGCAAAGAGGACAACTTCTGGGAGCATGGCGCAGGCCCGTGCGGTCCGTGCTCCGAGATTTACTATGACCGCGGGGAGAAGTACGGCTGCGGCAAGCCGGACTGTACCGTGGGATGTGACTGCGACCGTTATATCGAGGTGTGGAACAACGTATTCACACAGTTCAATAACGACGGAGAGGGCCACTATGAGACATTGGAGAACAAGAATATCGATACCGGTATGGGACTGGAGCGTCTGGCAGTAGTTGTTCAGGACGTGGATTCCATTTTCGATGTGGATACGATTGTGGCTCTGAGAAATAAAGTCTGTGAGATCGCCGGCAAGACGTATGGCGCTTCCCATGAAGACGATGTGTCCATCCGTCTCATCACGGATCACATCCGTTCCGCTACCTTCATGATTTCCGACGGTATCATGCCGACGAACGAGGGACGCGGTTATGTACTGCGCCGCCTGATCCGCCGTGCGGCGCGCCACGGAAGGCTGCTGGGAATTGATCACATCTTCCTGGCCGATTTGAGCGCGTCTGTGATCGAGGGATCCAAAGACGGATATCCGGAGCTGGAGGAGAAGAAGGACTTTATCTTTAATGTCCTGACAAATGAGGAAAATCAGTTCAACAAGACGATCGACCAGGGCCTGCGCATTCTGGCTGATCTGGAAGAGAAGTTAAAGGCAGAGGGCGGTAAGGTGTTAAGCGGCGCCGACGCGTTCAAGCTGTATGATACGTACGGATTCCCGCTGGATCTGACAAAAGAGATCCTTGAGGAGAAGGGTTACGGCATCGATGAGGACGGTTTCCAGGCAGCGATGGAAGAGCAGCGCACCCGTGCGAGGGAGAGCCGTGAGACCACAAACTATATGGGAGCCGATGCCACAGTATACGATGAGATTGATCCGTCTGTGACATCTGAATTTGTGGGATATGAAAATCTTACCTGTACATCCGAAGTGACGGTGCTGACGACAGAGAGCGAGATCTGCGATGTGCTGATGGAGGGCCAGAGAGGTACTGTCTTTGTGAAGGAAACACCGTTCTACGCAACGATGGGCGGCCAGCAGGGCGACATCGGCGTGATTGAGGCTGCAAACGGCGTCTTCGAGGTGGAGGATACCATTAAGCTGCGCGGAGGCAAGGTGGGCCATGTCGGAATCATGAAGTCCGGAATGATGAAGTGCGGCGAGAACGTGACTCTGAAGGTAAATACGCAGGGCAGAATGGACACCGCGAAAAATCACAGTGCGACACATCTGCTGCAGAAAGCGCTCAAGACCGTGCTGGGAAGTCATGTAGAGCAGAAGGGCTCACTGGTGACACCGACGAGACTGCGTTTTGACTTTGCGCATTTCCAGGCAATGACGCAGGATGAGATCAGCCGTGTAGAGGAGCTTGTGAACCGCGAGATTCAGGCCGCGCTTCCGGTAGAGACACAGATCATGGGAATTGAGGAAGCTAAAAAGTCCGGAGCAATGGCACTCTTCGGCGAGAAGTACGGCGAAGAAGTGCGCGTGGTATCCATGGGCGACTTCTCCAAAGAACTCTGCGGCGGTACGCATGTGGGAAATACAAGCCAGATCATGCTGTTCAAGATCGTATCCGAGTCCGGTATTGCGGCCGGCGTGCGAAGAATTGAGGCCCTGACCGGCAATAATGTGATCGCTTATTACCAGGAGATGGAGAACAAACTCTCTGAAGCCGCGAAAGCGCTGAAGACCAGCCCGGCAGAGATTGAGGAGAAGATTTCTCACCTGCTTGCGGAAGTGAAGGCTCTGCAGAGTGAGAACGAGTCCCTGAAGAGCAAGATGGCGCAGGAGTCCTTAGGAAACGTTATGGATCAGGTTGTTGAGGTCAAAGGCGTGAAGCTTCTGGCAGCAGCTGTTCCGGATGTGGACATGAACGGCCTTCGTGATCTGGGAGACCAGCTCAAAGAAAAGCTTGGCGAAGGGGTCGTTGTGCTTGCGAGCGCGGCGGGCGGCAAAGTCAGCCTTCTGGCTATGGCGACCGACGGAGCTATGAAGCAGGGCGCTCACGCGGGCAATCTGGTGAAAGCGCTTGCCGCGACAGTCGGCGGCGGCGGCGGCGGACGCCCGAATATGGCGCAGGCAGGCGGAAAGAATCCTGAGAAGATCGCGGATGCAATCGCCCAGGCGGCACAAGTGCTTGAGGGACAGATTAAATAGGAATATTTTTCAGGAAATCAAAAAAACCTGTTGACGGATAGAAAAATTATGGTATAATTACTATCAGTGCAATAAAAATACCCAGACAGTTGTATTTAGCACAATTTACAGCTGGAGGGAGGTTAGGTGTGAGACTATGTCAAATGTAATCGTAAAAGAAAACGAGACTTTGGATAGCGCTTTACGTCGTTTCAAACGTAGCTGCGCAAAAGCGGGCATTCAGCAGGAAATTCGTAAAAGAGAACATTACGAGAAACCGAGCGTTCGCCGTAAGAAAAAATCCGAAGCAGCCAGAAAACGTAAATATAATTAATGTGCACAGTAAAACTCCTTGGCATCAAGCCAGGGAGTTTTTATTAGTGGCTTCTGTACGCGCATCGGCAGTCAGAGGCCGGGTGAGGAGTTTATGAAAAAGATTTTAAATATACTTTTGAACCGCATTTTTGTGGTCGCTATGCTGCTGATTCTGCAGATTGCATGGCTGGTGCTCTTTATGACGCTGATGGTCGAGAATTTCAGAATTCTGGATCTGATCCTGACCGTATTAAGTATTCTCGTGGTTCTCTGGCTGGTGAACAAGAGAATCAATCCGGCGTACAAGCTGATCTGGACAATTGTAATCCTGATAGTTCCGATTTTCGGCGTAACGTTTTATCTGTTGACAGGTAAATCCAGGATTGCCCGGAAGATACAGCGGGAACTGGAGCGCGTCTACGAGGGAAAGGGAGAAATCTTAAAGCAGGACGACCGGGTGTGGGAGCGCCTTGCGCTCTTAAATCCGCTTGCCGCCAAGCAGTCCCGTTATATTAAAGAGTGCGCCGGCTATCCGGTTTATCAGAATACTTCTACGGAATATTTTCCTGTGGGTGAAGACTGGTTTGAAGTCTATCTGGAGGAACTGCAGAAGGCGGAACACTTTATTTTCATGGAATATTTTATTATTGCGGACGGTTACCTCTGGGACAAGGTTCTGGGCGTTCTGGAGCAGAAGGTCAAAGAGGGCGTGGATGTCCGGCTGATTTATGACGATGTGGGATGCCTTACCACGCTGCCCCACAGATTCTATAAAAAACTTCAGGAAAAGGGCATCAAATGCGCCGCGTTCAATCCATTCCGCCCGCTCCTGAACATTATACTGAACAACCGTGACCATCGAAAAATTACGGTCATAGACGGGCATACGGCGTTTACGGGAGGCGTGAATCTGGCAGATGAGTATATTAACCAGAAGGAGCGCTTCGGACACTGGAAAGATTCAGGACTTATGTGCAGAGGAGAAGCGGCGTGGAGCTTCACAGTCATGTTCCTGCAGATGTGGTGCGCGATTACCCAGCTGCCGTATGAGAACTTTGAGGATTACCGCCCGCACCGCTACCACAAAGAGGTGTTTCCTAGCGACGGATTTGTGCAGCCCTACAGCGATACGCCGCTGGACGATGAGACTGTGGGAGAGAATGTGTATCTGAATATTATCGGCAGCGCGAAGAAATATGTCTACATTTTTACGCCGTACCTGATCCTCGACAATGAGACAATGACCGCGCTGTGCCTGGCGGCGCGCAGCGGCATCGATGTGAGGATTATGACGCCCCGGATACCGGACAAGAAGCTCGTGTTTATTCTGAGCCAGTCCTACTATGAGCAGCTTCTGGAGGCGGGCGTGCGGATCTATGAGTACACGCCGGGCTTTATCCACTCCAAATGCTTTGTATGCGATGACGAGATCGCTGCGGTGGGCACGTTTAATCTGGACTACAGAAGCCTTTACCTGCATTTTGAAAACGGCTGCTGGATGTACAAAAGCCGCGCCGTGCTGCAGGTGAAGGAGGACACGCTGGACACCATGCATCTCTGCGGAGAGGAGATGACGCTGGAATTCTGCCGCGGCAGGAATATTGCGGTGAGGGCTCTGCAGAGCGTCCTGAGACTTTTTTCACCAATGTTGTAGGGACAACGCTCTGTGAATATACAATATTTACAAAAAACTTAAGGTTGATTCAGAATACTGGCATTTTCCCTGCGGTTGTGATAGAATAAGTCCACAATTCTTTGAGGGGAGTGGTTTTTATGTGGAGAATGGATTTTTTGGGAACTGACCTGTACTATGTGATTTTATGGTTCTTTCTGTACAGCTTTCTGGGCTGGGCTGTGGAATCGGCTTATATGTCTTTCTGCAGCCGCAGATGGACGAACAGAGGCTTCATGTTCGGACCGCTCTGCCCGATCTATGGTGTGGGAGCTCTGACTGTATATTTTATGCTGCGGGGAATCTCGCACAACTATATTCTTCTGTATGTAGTCGGATGCATTGTTCCGACGGCGCTCGAATTCCTGACGGCGCAGATCATGCTTCTGATTTTCGGGGAAGTCTGGTGGGATTACACGGAGAAGCCTTTTAATTACCGGGGAATTCTCTGCCTGGAGAGTACGCTTGTGTGGGGAGTTTACACAGTCGGATTGTTTGCCTTCCTTCAGAAGTTTGTTGTGTGGATTTCCCTGCAGATTCCGGTTTCCTGGGGAATGCTGGGGATTAAGCTTGTGATCTCGGCGGCGGCGGTGGATTTTGCCTACCACCTGATTCAGGCGAAGACGGACGCGCTGCCCCGCAGCTTTGCGGAGCTTCGGGAGAGCGTGCGAAAAATATAATAAAGTTTTCCGATTCCTCTGCATATACTTGTGAAAAGAGCAGACAGGCAGGAATCGGAGAGCATGAAGAAATTATTAAAAAGGGCGGCAGCGTTTGTCCTGGCGATCAGCCTTGCGGGAACAGTTCCTGTTTCCGCGGATACGCTGCCGCCCCGCGCTGTGCTTATGCCGGAGGAAGAAACGCTCCAGGAGGGAGCGGGCCTGAACGTAAGCGCCCCGTCGGCGCTTCTGATGGAACCGCAGACCGGGAGTGTGATCTACGAGAAAAATGCCGATGAGAGGAGATCGCCGGCAAGCATTACGAAGATCATGACGCTGCTGCTGATTTTTGAGGAGCTCGAAAAAGGAAGCTTAAAGCTCGAGGATATGGTGACTACAAGCGAATATGCCAAGAGCATGGGAGGTTCCCAGGTGTATCTCGAACAGGGAGAACAGCAGAGCGTGGATACGATGATCAAATGTATTGTGGTGTCCTCGGGAAATGACGCTTCGGTAGCGATGGCAGAGCATATCGCCGGTAGCGAGGGTGAGTTTGTGGCAAGGATGAACGCCAGAGCACAGGAACTCGGAATGGAGAATACGCATTTTGAAGACTGCTGCGGCCTGACGGAGTCGGAGAATCACTACACCACCGCGCGGGATGTGGCGGTAATGTCCCGGGAGCTTATCACGCGGTTTCCGCAGGTGCTTCAGTATTCCTCGATCTGGATGGATACGATTGTCCACAATACGGCACAGGGCAGCAGTGAATTCGGGCTGTCAAATACGAACAAGATGCTGCGGACGTATGACGGATGTGTGGGGCTGAAGACGGGCAGCACATCCAGGGCAAAGTTCTGCGTGTCCTCAGTAGCGCAGCGGGACGGCGTTACCCTGATTTCTGTGGTCATGGGAGCGCCTGACTCCAAAGGGAGGTTCGCGGATGCCGCTGCAATTCTGAATTACGGGTTTGGAAAGTGCCGTGTATATACTGATGAGAACCAGGATCCGCTGCCTGCGGTTCCCATCAGCCATGCGTCGCAGGATGAGGCGGAGTGTGCCTATGAAAAGAGTTTTACGTATCTGGATACGCAGGGATCAGACCTTTCAGGGATTGAGAAGAAAATTACGCTTCGGGACGAGGCGCAGGCGCCTGTCCGGGCTGGTGATAAAGCGGGGAGTGCAGATTACTATCTGAACGGAGAGAAGATCGGAAGCGTCAATCTGCTGTTCACGCAGAGTATCGGTGCGCGCAGTTTTATGGACGCATTGCACGAGGTCTGGTTCGCGTATCTGAGAGGCGGTGCATGAATTGTTAATAATATAAAAAATATTTGAAATATCTCTCATACTGATATACAATATGAACAAAGCTTGCAATAGGCAGTGCGCAGTGCTAACTGCCTGTTGTCATAAATAACCGCCGCGTTCCGGCGGCAGAATTGGGGGAATACGAATGAAAACCATGGAATTCAACTGGAAGGATAACGCCAAGAGACTCCTGCTGGTGACGGCGGGCGCCGTTTTGTACGCGTGCAATATGAAGAGCTTTGTGCGCGCGGGCGACCTTCTGCCGGGAGGAATCTCGGGCATCAGTGTTCTGATCCAGCAGGTGTTCAGCGCGTTTTTCGGCATCGAACTGCCGTTTTCCGTGGCGAACCTTCTGCTGAACGCGCTTCCGATTTTCATTGGATTTAGGTTTATCGGCAAGAAGTTCACCATGTACAGCTGCGTAATGATCGTACTGTCCAGTGTGCTGACCGATGTAATTCCGGTGCAGCCCATCACCTATGATTCGCTGCTTGTGGGCGTGTTCGGAGGCATTCTGAATGGCCTCGCCATCAGTCTGTGCCTGATGGGGCGCGCAAGCAGCGGCGGGCTGGATTTTATCGCGATTTTTCTGTCCCAGAAGCTTAACACAGACGCGTGGAATTATACGCTGGCAATCAATGCGCTCGTGCTTGGGACAGCCGGAGCTCTGTTTGGATGGGACAAGGCGCTGTATTCCATTATTTTCCAGTTCACCAGCACGCAGGTGGTGAAGATGCTCTATCAGAAGCATCGCCAGCACACGCTGTTTATTATCACAAATGATCCGAAGAGCGTATACACTACGATTTCAGGCTGTACGAACCACGGAGCCACAGTATTTGAGGGCAAGGGTTCTTATCAGAACCAAGAGAGAAGTATGGTTTATTCCGTGGTATCCAGCGATGAAGTGAAGCTGGTGATGAGAAAAATCAGGGAAGCAGATCCGCAGGCATTTGTAAATGTCATCAGAACAGATCATATGAACGGCCGCTTTTTCCAGCGCAAGGAGGATTGAGAAGAGAACACCGAACGGACACAGTTTTTCCATACTTTTTCCACATTCTTTGGGTATACTGTACACCAGTATAAAACTTGGGATACTGTACGTTGGTGAAAGGAAGATTGTATGGAAGGAAGAACGGCATGGAAAATCTTTTTATGTATCCTGGCAGGCGTGATCCTTGTTGCCGGCATCTACTGGTGGGGCTGCCTTGGCAGGGATATGGCGTCATCAAAACGTAATTCTGTACAGGAAGAGGAATCCGTGGTTGCACAGGACGAAGAATTATAGTAAGATAATGCCATGGAAAAAAAGATCATTAAGAAAGTATACGATTTTAACGTGAGGAGAAAAGGGCTGGGAACGGGTGATATCCGCCTGGCCTTTTTCAGTGACCTGCATAACTGCCAGAGCGGCAGAGAGAATCAGGAGCTGTTTGCAATTCTCGACGGGATGCATCCGGATCTCGTGCTGGCAGGCGGCGATATTCCGGTGGCGAAACCGGGGATGTCTCTGGAGCCGGCGCTGTCCTTTCTGGAGCGCCTCAGCAGGGAGTACCCGGTCTGTTATGCTGAGGGGAATCATGAGTACCGCATGAAGATTTATCCCGATGTCTATGGCGATATGGGGGAGCGATATTTTCAGGCGCTTCGCGCGCTTCCGCTGACGCTGCTGGAGAATCAGGATGTGAGGATGCGGGTGAACGGGATTCCTCTTCGCATCTGCGGATATGAGATGGACAGGACATACTATGAGCGGTTTTCCAGACGGGGACTTCCGATGGGGGAGATCTCCAGGCATTTCGGAAAGCCCTCGGAAGAGGAATATACAATCCTGCTGGCGCATCATCCCGGCTATCGGGAAACGTATCTGCAGTGGGGGGCGGACCTGACGCTGTCAGGGCATTATCACGGGGGCGTGATGCGCCTGGGAAAGCACCGCGGCGTAATCACGCCGGATTTTCGCCTGTTCTCCGACAAATGCTATGGAGCGTATGAGCGCGGGGGAAAGATTGCTCTGGTGACCTCCGGAGCAGGAGAGCATACAGTGCCGCTCAGATTGTTCAACCCGAGGGAGGTCGTGGAGATAAATTTATCTTTTCCTTTACAAGAATAGGATTTACCGATAAAATAGATGCGGGAAAATTATTCTAAGAAGAGAGGTTGAAGGATGGGTATTCCCGTAAAATTGCCGGTGTTTGAGGGCCCGTTAGACCTTCTGCTGCACCTGATAGAGAAGAATAAAATTGATATTTATGATATTCCGATCGTAGAGATTACGGATCAGTATATGGATTATATCCGGCAGATGGAACGCGAAGACCTGAATATTGTCAGCGAGTTCATGGTTATGGCTGCGACCCTGATTGACATCAAGTGCCGGATGCTGCTGCCCAAGGAGGTCAACGAGGAGGGCAAGGAGGAGGATCCCCGCGAGGAACTCGTACAGCAGCTTTTGGAATATAAGATGTATAAGTATATGTCCTATGAGCTGCGGGACCGCATGGCGGACGCTTCCCGCAGCGTTTATAAGAAGGCGACGCTTCCCAGGGAGGTGCTGGAGTATGAGGAGCCGGTGGATATCAGGGAGCTTCTGGGTGATCTGACGCTGGAGAAGCTCAATGAGATCTATCAGTCGATCCTGCGGCGGCAGGAGGACAAGATCGACCCGATCAGAAGCCGGTTCGGACAGATCGAGAAGGAGGAAGTCAGTCTGTCGGACAAGATGGAGGAACTGGAGAGCTATGCCGCTGAACACAGGCATTTCAGTTTCCGAAATCTTCTGGAGAGACAGCACAGCCGGATGCAGGTGATCGTCACGTTCCTGGCAGTGCTGGAGCTGATGAAGACAGGGAAGATCACAGTCAGCCAGGAATACTTATTTGACGATATTCAGATCGAATCCCATATAACAGATACGAATGATACAGGACAAGGGGAGAAGTAAGACCATGCAGGAAAAGAAGAAGCTGGAAGCGGCCGCGGAGGCGATCCTGTTCTCAATGGGAGAATCCGTGCCGGTAGCACTGCTCTCAAAGGCGCTGGAGATCGACCAGCAGCAGACCAGAGAACTGATACAGGGAATGATGAAGCGCTATAACGCGAAGGACAGGGGCATCAAGATCATAGAGCTGGAGGATGCGTTCCAGATGTGCACGAAGCAGGAATATTACGATTACCTTGTCCGCATCGCGCTGCAGCCGAAGAAGGCGATGCTCTCTGACGTGGCGCTGGAGACGCTCTCGATCATTGCCTACAAGCAGCCGGTCACCAAGATTGAGATCGAGAAGATCCGCGGCGTTAAGTGCGATCACGCGATCAACAAGCTGATTGAATACAATCTGGTGCAGGAGCTCGGCAGGCTCGACGCCCCGGGACGCCCGATCCTCTTCGGCACGACAGAGGAATTCCTGAGAAACTTCGGCGTCCAGTCCACGGAGGATCTCCCGGCGATCAGCCCGGTGAAGCTCGAGGACTTTAAGGCGGAAGTCGAAGAAGAGATGAAGATGAAGCTGGATGTGTAAGCAAAATATATCTGCCAGACTGCAGGGGGAAAACGGTATGAAAAATATTATGTATCCGGATTATAATAACAGTATTGCGAATTTGGCGTGTTCGGTTTTAAAGTATTACGGGATTGAACCGCCCAATGATTCTCTGAAGATTGCGGATGATATTCTGAAAAAAGAGTATAAGAACGTAGTTTTGATACTGCTTGACGGTATGGGCATGCATATTTTGGAAAAGCATTTAGAACCCGGCGGCTTTTTCCGGAAGCATTTAATAGGAACGTACAGTTCTGTTTTTCCGCCTACAACAGTAGCTGCCACAACATCGGTGTTAAGCGGATTGTTTCCCAATCAACATTGTTGGCTGGGCTGGGATTGTTATTTTAAGGAGCTGGATAAGAATGTCACTGTTTTCAGCAACACAGAGCAAATGACGGGTGAAAAAGCTGCAGACTACAGTGTGGCCGGGAAATACTGCCCGTATACAAACATACTGGACAGAATCTCGGATGCGGGTATAGCAGCACATTTCCTGGCTCCGTTTAGAAATCCGTTTCCTTCAAGTTTTCAGGAGGAATGCGCGCAGATAAAGGATTTATGCAGGGAAGCCGGAAGAAAATACATTTATGCGTACTGGGATGATCCGGATACGACAATGCACCGTCATGGCACAGGAGGAGACAAAATCAGGGATCTGATTTTAAACCTTGAAAAAGATGTGGAAAATCTTGTGAATGACCTGGAGGATACTCTGGTGCTTGTTACCGCGGATCACGGACACCTGGATACCGGCGGAGTAGTGATAACCGATTATCCGGATCTCTGTGAATGTCTGGTGCGTATGCCGTCGATTGAACCGCGGGCGCTGAATCTTTTCGTAAAGGATGGTATGGCAGAGAAATTCAGCCGTCTTTTCAATGAACATTTTCACGATCAGTTTCTTTTATTTTCAAAGCGTGAAGTGATAGAGAAGAAACTGTTCGGAACAGGCGTGAACAGCATGCGTCTCAATGATATGCTGGGAGATTTCCTGGCGGTTGCGACAGGAGGCCTGACAATATTCAACACTGCTGAAGAGCAGCGTAAATTCAAAAGTGCTCATGCAGGAATCACATCGGAGGAGATGATAATTCCCCTGATTGCCGCAGACAATGGTGATGGAGATGCAGTTTTTGATTGACAATGACACTAAACAGACATCTAGTATAT
>CAKNMY010000011.1 GCA_930989745.1 uncultured Lachnospiraceae bacterium
GCATGGAATGATTCTGCGCAATGCTGACGCCCGAAACCATGGTCTCAAAGCTCATGTTGAACGGCAGCGCTGCGGCAAATGCCAGGATCAGAAGCTCTGCCGCCCACACGGCAGCTGACAGCAGCGCCGGGCGGACACGGCAGTTCGTTCTGTACAGGCTGGCATATAGAACGGCTCCAAAGCAGACCACGCAGTAGATCACAAAGTCCCAGTAATTAGTCCACTGGTATACCCCCAGGAACCACCCTGCAAGCACGATATACGGATTTAAGAGCTGCCGCAGAAGCCCCTGCGCGGAAAAATCCGTCCGGGGCTTCTGCCTTCTCACCGCTGTCAGGAAGGCGTAGAGAATTCCCAGCAGCGCCAGCACGAGAAACAGGTTCACCATATGCGCGTGCAGATCCCCAAGCACAAAGGAATACGATGGAAACTCATGAATCGTCTTGTCCGGCACATCCGGATTATAGCCGATATAGCGCGTGGAATTTGGGAACCAGTAATCCACCTGTTCCCATCCGAACAGATTTGCCAGGATCGGACGAAGCTTTCCGTAATAGACGTAGTGCATATTTCCGCCAAAGGAGACGGCAGCTCCGGCGAGCAGCCCTCCGAGAGCGGGAATCAGGCGCTTGAGGCGGCGCAGCGACTTCTTCATCACATCCCAGAGCAGTCTGTAGGCAATGGAAAACGGGAGCACAAACGCAAAAGATGCCACGAGCGCCCGCATCAGATGGTATGTCTCCTGTACTCTCGTAAAGCTCAGCTTCGTCAGATAAACCGCGTAATACTGCCCTCCATAATAATAGTTGATCGGACTCTGGCTGTACCAGATATCTGCGGACGGGAGCGTATCGCTGCGCATCATGGACGCCATGAAGCCGTAGTCCATAAACTTCTCGGTTCCGCTTGCCTCAGGACGAAATCCTGAAAAATACGTCCACATGAGAAAGAAGAACAGAAACAGCAGTTCCTCCATCAGAATCAGTCCCCAGTCTGTGCCCGGATGCCTGCCCGGCGCTTCCTTTTCCGTCTTTCCCGAAAGCGCGGCGCCTGCCCGGCGTCTTTTCCACACCCATACACCGAGCCAGACAAGCCCTGTGCACGCGGCGGCAGTCACCCAGCCGAAAGCTGCGCGAAAAGGCATGATTCCGGCACAGACCAGCGCCCAGAACACGTATCCTGTCACGCCGATTCCGAGAACCTTTGCAAAGAGATAGCCGCGGTCCGTAAATTCCCGGAACAGGATTTGGGTGAGCGGGAAAAAGGCGATTCCCAGCGCCAGAGAGAGCGCCCACCATTTCAGGAAGGGCACGCTGTCCTCTTTGAGCAGCAATACCGACAATAAAAGCAGCAGCAGGATCACCGCCGCGCACAGCAGTCTTTTTTTCTTCATTCGTTCTCTCTCCTCTCCGCCGCATCTCTCAGCGCCCCGAAATCCCGCCACGCCTGCCAGCCGATTCTCACGATCCGGCGGATATTGATGGAATTCTTTCCTCCCTGGCGCGGCCTGAAGGTAATCGGATACCAGCGCGTCTCCCAGCCCCGCTTCTGATAGATCACGCTCATCATAACGTTCGGCAGATTATAATTCTCCGGAAGCAGCCTCAGAACCTGCGAAAGCTCCCCGGAGCGCATCAGCCGGAAAGGCGTGTTCGCATCCTTCACGAAGATGCCGAACCTGACTCTGAGCACCAGGCGCAGCACGCGTGTTACCGCCACGCGCCCGATGCCGTCCTGTCTTTTCGTCCTGTCCCCGATCAGAAGCCCGCAGTGCGCGCGGTCTCTCCAGAGCTGCCAGAACTCCTCCGGCACGGTCTGTCCGTCGGAATCGGTCTGAAAAATATAGTCTGCCCCGTGCTCCACCGCGTACCGGTACCCGAAGAGCACTGCCGCTCCATGTCCGCCGTTCTCCTTGTAAAGCGGTATGAGCTGCGGCAGGCGGCGGGCACATTGCTCCAGCACTTCCCCGGTGCGGTCCCGGCTGCCGTCGTTCACCACTACCAGACGGCTGTCCCTGCCGGTCCGCACCGCAATCTCATGCCACTCCTCCACAGTTTTTTCGATATTCATTTCCTCGTTATATGCAGGAATCACAATATACAGACTATCTCTCACAACCAGTCTCCCAATTCTAATTCTATCATGCCCCAATGTCATGTACCCTTATAATACCAGAAAAAGGGCGCGTGTCAATCCGCACCCTTTCCAAAAAGCTTACGCTTCCGTTTATTCTTCTCCCGGAAGTCTTCCAAACCGCACCATCAGATACGCCTTGATCTCCTCCACACAGCGGTCAAAGCCGAGCTTGCCGCTGTTCAGGCATAAATCGTAATTTCTCGCGTCCGACCACTCTCTTCCGGTATAATATTTATAATAGTCTCCGCGGTACTTATCCGTTCTGGCGATGAACTTCTCCATCTCCTTCTCGGTCATACTGGAGCGCTCCAGCGCGCGCGCCATGTTAAACTCCTTCGACGCATGCACGAAGATGCTCGCCACATTCGGATAATCCTTCAGAACAAAGTCCGCGCATCTGCCGATCAGCACGCAGGAACTCTTGTCCGCCAGATCCTTGATGACCTTCGCCTGATAATTAAACAGGTTCTGATCGGAGGTAAATTCACTGCTCTCAGGCGGCAGCAGCTCTCCGCTGTAGATATTCTTTGACAGCAGGAACTTCGGCGTTCTCTTCAGCTTCTCATCCGCCTTATTGAACAGCGTCACATTGATGCCGCTCTCCTCGGAGGCGATTTCCAGAATCTCTCTGCTGTAGCACGGGATTCCCAGCTGCTGCGCCAGCATATAGCCTATGGTCTTTCCGCCGCTTCCGTACTGTCTTGCGATTGTTACGATAATGTTGTCCATGATGCAGACCCCCTTTTACTCACCAAGATAAGCTTTCTTGATGGAATCGTCATTCATCAGAACCGATGCGTCTCCCTCAAGGACAATCTTTCCCGTCTCCAGCACGTACGCTCTGTTGGAGATGGCAAGCGCTTTCTTCGCGTTCTGCTCAACCAGGAGCACGGTTGTTCCCGCTTTGCTGATCTCCTGGATAATGTCAAAGATCTCATTGACAAAGATCGGAGACAGTCCCATGGAAGGCTCATCCATGACGATCAGCTTCGGCTTCGACATCAGCGCCCTGCCCATCGCAAGCATCTGCTGCTCGCCTCCGGAGAGGGTTCCGGCTCTCTGATTTTTGCGTTCTTCCAGACGCGGGAAACGCTTATAGATCATCTGGAGGCTCTCCTCGATCTCTTTCTTGTCCTTTCTCGTGTAGGCGCCCATTCTCAGGTTCTGATATACACTTAAGTCTGCGAACACGCGGCGTCCCTCCGGGACGTGCGCAATCCCCATGGATACGATCTTATGGGCGGGCGTCTTCGTGATGTCCTTTCCCTCAAAGATCACGGAGCCGCTCTTCGGAGAGAGCAGTCCTGTCAGCGTGTGGAGCGTGGTCGTCTTGCCGGCTCCGTTGGCGCCGATCAGAGCGATAACCTCTCCCTGGTTGACCTCAAAGGAGATGCCCTTGAGCGCCTGGATCATACCGTAGTATACTTCTATGTTCTTTACTTCAAGCATTGCCATGCGTCAATTCCTCCTATTCGTCACCCAGATATGCGGAAATAACTTCCGGATTATTCAGCACGTCGCTGGTCTTCCCCTGCGCGAGAACCTGTCCGAAATTCAGTACGGTCAGCTCCTCACAGATACCGGATACCAGCTTCATATCATGCTCGATCAGAAGGATCGTCATATCGAACTTATCCCGCACAAAACGGATTGTCTCCATGAGCTCTCCCGTCTCGTTCGGGTTCATGCCCGCCGCCGGCTCGTCGAGGAGCAGCAGCTTCGGCTGTGTCGCAATCGCGCGGGCAATCTCCAGCTTGCGCTGCTTGCCGTATGGAAGGTTTGCCGCAGTCGTCTGCGCCTCCTTGTCGAGGTCAAAGACCTGCAGGATCTCCATGGCGCGCTCGTCCATCTCCCGCTCCACTCTGCGGAATTTCGGCAGCCTTAAGATACCTTCTATTGTAGAATATTTATAGTGATTGTGCAAGCCTGCTTTTACGTTGTCGAGCACGCTTAATTCCTTGAAAAGCCGAATATTCTGAAACGTTCTGGCAATGCCCGCCTTATTGATGTCTATCGTCTTTTTTCCTGTGATGTCCACGCCGTCCAGCTTGATAATTCCCTCGTCCGGCTTATATACGCCGGTCAGCAGGTTGAACGCCGTCGTCTTGCCCGCGCCGTTTGGCCCGATGAGCCCGTAGAGCTCTCCTTTCTGAATCTCGATGTGAAATTCATTGACCGCGCGCAGTCCGCCGAAGGAAATGGATAAATTCTTTACTTCCAGTAATGCCATGATTTACGCCTCCTTCGCCGCTTTCTTTCTGTGTTTGAGCCTGCCGAGATACTTCTCTCTCCACTCGATCGCCTTCGGCGCCCAGTTGAAGAGCATCATGATGATCAGCACGATCGCGTAGATCAGCATACGGTAATCCGACAGTCCGCGCAGAAGCTCCGGCAGCAGCGTCAGGATGACGGCAGCGATGATGGAGCCGCGGATATTTCCGATGCCTCCGAGCACGACGAATACGAGGATCATGATCGACATGTTGTATCCGAAGTTCTTCGGCGTCGCGGTCAGGGAGGACAGGTTATGCGCATACAGCACACCTGCGCAGCCTGCCATGGCAGCTGAGATCGCAAATGCCATCAGCTTGTACTTTGTGATATTGATTCCGATGGACTCCGCCGCGATGCGGTTGTCGCGGATCGCCATGATCGCGCGCCCGGAGCGGGAGTTCACAAGGTTGATCACAATAATCAGGGTAATCAGAATTAAAATCACGCCGATCGTGAACGTGGAGTCCTTGGGCGTTCCTGTGATACCCTGCGGTCCGTTTATCAGAACCACGCCGTCCGGCTCCATGTTCAGAGAGATCACGTCCTTTGTGGAAAAATGGAATCCGTTGGAATCCTTTCCGATGAACAGGACGTTGATCACGTTCTTGATAATCTCGCCGAATGCGAGCGTCACGATCGCAAGGTAGTCTCCCTTTAAGCGCAGAACCGGAATTCCGATCAGGATTCCGAAAATCCCCGCAACTGCCGCTCCTATGAGAAGCGCCAGGAAAAATCTCAGTCCGTCCGAGGCGATCACGCCCTGCATGGACTTGGAGAAAAACGCGCTGGCGAACGCGCCCACACACATAAATCCCGCGTGGCCGAGACTTAACTCTCCCAGGATTCCTACCACGAGGTTTAAGGAAATCGCCAGAATGACGTACGTACATACCGGAACCAACAGACCCTCAAAGAGGCTGGAGATATTGCCGGTCATAACCATTGCCTGAATCACAGCGTACGCCAGAATCACCATGCCGAAGGTGATGATATTGCTTCTTGTTGTTTTCTTCATTTTCTTCCACATGACGATCACCTACACTTTCTCCTGAATGTTCTTGCCGAGAATACCGGTAGGCTTTACCAGCAGCACAATAATCAGCACTGCAAATACGATCGCGTCCGCAAGCTGAGAGGAGATGTACGCCTTGCCGAGAATCTCGATCACGCCCAGCAGCACGCCTCCGATCAGCGCGCCCGGAATTGATCCGATACCGCCGAATACCGCCGCGACAAACGCCTTAATGCCCGGCATGGAGCCTGTGTACGGCGTAAGGCTCGGATAAGTGGAACACAGCAGCACGCCCGCAAGCGCCGCAAGCGCGGATCCGATCGCGAACGTCAGGGCGATCGTTCCGTTGACATTGATGCCCATGAGCTGCGCCGCGCCCTTATCCTCAGATACGGCGAGCATTGCCTGCCCTGCTTTCGTCTTATTGATAAAGATCATAAGCCCTGCCATGATCACAAGACACGCGACGATGGTCAGGATTGTCGTTCCTGTGATTGTCAGCTGCCCGCCCGCCAGAGTCAGGTTCGGAAGCTTGATAATCTCCGGAAATGATTTTGTGTTGGATCCGAAAATGAGAAGCGCGATGTTCTGCAGCAGATAGCTGACGCCGATCGCTGTGATCAGAACCGCCAGCGGTGAAGCCGCGTTTCTCAGCGGGCGGTATGCCACGCGCTCAATGACAACGCCCAGAACCGTACATGCGACGATTCCGATCAAAACCGCCAGCACCGGATTCAGTCCCGCGGTCGCAACGCAGGTGAGCACCACGTAGGCGCCGATCATGATGACGTCTCCGTGGGCGAAGTTCAGCATCTTTGCGATTCCGTATACCATTGTATATCCCAGAGCGATAATCGCATATACGCTTCCCAGGCTGACGCCGTTGATGAAATAGGATATAAAGCTCATAGTGTACCTCTTTTTTTAAGTGATAAGGGGCTGCCGCACTTCGCATGCGGCAGCCTCCTGCTTTTATTTTACCGTTGTCTGCTCATCAGTCCATGGAAACGTATTCGCCGTTCTCGATCACAACGCCCTTCGGAGCTTTGTTCGGCTCGCCACTCGCCTCCCAGGTGATGCCGTCCACACCGGTCAGTCCGTCAAGATTGATGTTCAGCATGGATTCCATCATCTTGTCGCACATCTCGGAAGCATCCATATCCGCTGTGATTCCTGCGTCCTCTGCCGCCAGCTTGATCGCGTAGACAGCGTCGTAAGCATCCGCTGCGAACTGAATCGGATCGATGCCGAACTCTTCTGTATATGCCGTGTTGAATGCCTGTGTCTTCTCGTCAGACGCGTCCGCTGCAAACGGAGTCAGCAGCATCAGTCCCTCTGCAAGAGAGGTATCGAATCCGTCTACGCCCAGGATACCGTCCATACCGTCGCATCCGAACCACTGCGGATCAAATCCCATCTTGTCTGCCTGCTGAAGGATTGCGGATGCCTCCTGGTAGTAGATCGGCAGGAATACGAGCTCGGCGCCCGCGTCCTTTGCCTTCTGCAGCTGTACGGAAAAGTCTGTCTTATTGTCAGCGGTAAATGCCTCTGCCGCTACGATCTCCAGTCCCTGGTTCTCAGCCTCTGCCGCAAAGCTCTGGTAGATACCGCTGGAATATGTGTCGGAGCTGTTATAAATTACAGCGATCTTTGTCGCCAGCCCCTTTGTCGCGATATATTCCGCAGACTTTGTACCCTGCGCCGGGTCGGAGAAGCACAGACGGAATACGTTGTCGTACGGCTGTACGCAGTCCATGGAGGTTCCGGACGGTGTGATCTGGAACATATGATCATTCGCCGTCTCAGCGGACACTGCTGTGCAGGCTCCTGATGTAACGGCTCCCACTACCATGTCGATTCCCCAGTCCTTCAGTGTATTATAAGCGTTGACGGCCTTCTCAGCGTCTGCTTCATCATCCTCAAATTTGAACTCTACCTGCATGCCGTTGATGCCGCCGTCAGCGTTGATCTCCTCAACCGCGAGCTGCGCTCCGTTCTGAACAGCCTCGCCGTATGCCGCATTATCCCCGGTCAGCGGGCCCATGCCGCCGATCTTCAGGGTATCCTCAGAGCTGCTGCCGGAACTGGAGCTCTCTGTACTCTCTGTACTGTCGCTGCTGTTTGACGCAGCCTCATCGCCGCAGCCAGCGAATACTCCCGCAGCCAACGCGGAAGCCAGCGCAAGGCTTAAAAACTTCTTCATCTTTTTCATTATCTTTTCCTCCTCAAAATTCAATAAATTTTTCACTTGCCAAACATAATACCCTTAAAATCTTTGTTTGTCAATGGAAAACGCAAGAATTTCCATTTTCCTGCAGATCATGTCAGGCGTTCCAGACGCTCTATACGATTTAAAATTCTGCGGCGCTTCTCGTCAAAGAGCAGTTCTTTATTATAACGGTAGTACCGCTCGCACTCATATTCCTGCAGAAAACGCACGCTCCAGACGTTTAAATTCAGCTCTGTGACAAAGCGGACCATCTCCTGGCTGTTCCCAAACGCCGCCTCCATGAAATCAAAGGCGCGCTCCAGAATCACTCCCGCGTCTCTCAGCCCCGTCTCAAGCTCGCTGACTTCCCGACCGAAGCATTCCTCCGCTGTCTCCGGGGAGGATGCTGCGCAGGCGAGCCATCCGGCGGTCCGCTTCAGAAGCTTTGCCTCGTCTCTCTGAAGAAGTTTCGCCCGCTTTCTGCGCCGGTATTCCTCCTGAGCGGCCTCTGCCAGAATCCCGAGCAGCTCCGCCCCGTCCTGTCCGTTTTGAACGCCTTCCTTCCACAGCTTCATCTTATTGTGCAGCTTTGTCAGATATTCCTCCTCCAGACAGAAGTTTCGCATCGCCGCTGTCACCCTGGCAGCCAGAACGCTGATCACGCTGAGGCGCTCATCAAACGGCGCATGGGCGAGCTTTTTGAGCAGCAGTTCCTCTGTCCTGCCCTCCTGCAGCACCGCCGCAAGCAGCTCATCTGTCTGGTATTTCCGGTAAAGGTCAAGATAATTGGCAAAATCCCGGGCTGTCCTGGGATGCTGGATATACTGCTGCACAACCTCCGCATCCGCCGTTTTCCCGAGCTGCTCATACACCTTCAGCAGTCCTGAGAGATCCTCCCAGCCGCGGGGCGTAGCGAAAAAGGTGCCGTCCACCGTGGTCTCCATCTGGTAAAAAGAGGACGGCCTCGCATCCAGATAGGAGATGACTGCCGGATGAATCCCCGCCTCCCATGCATACGCTTTCCAGACCTCAAAATCCGGTTCCACCGGAATCTTTTTCACGCGGTCGAGCGTCACCACATCGAGCTCGCGGACGGATTTATTATACTCCGGCGGGTTGCCCGCCGCCGCGATCATCCATCCCTCCGGAACCGCGTGGCTTCCGAACGTCTTGCACTGCAGGAACTGCAGCATCGCGGGCGCGAGCGTCTCGGACACACAGTTGATCTCGTCGATAAACAGGATTCCCTCGGAAAGTCCCGTCTCCTCCATCGCGTCGTAAACGGAAGCGATAATCTCGCTCATCGTGTATTCCGTCACGGAATACTCTCTGCCTCCGTACGTCTTTTTTGAAATAAACGGAAGTCCGATCGCACTCTGCCGCGTGTGATGCGTGATCGTGTAAGACACCAGGGCAATCCCGCACTCCCGCGCCACCTGCTCCATGATCTGCGTCTTTCCGATGCCCGGCGCTCCCAGCAGCAGAATCGGTCTCTGGCGTATGACCGGAATCAGATACTCCCCGTCGCCGTCCTTCTTCAGGTACGCCTCCACGGTGTTCCGGATTTCTTCTTTTGCGCGCTTGATATTCATATTCGTCTTTCCTCCTGTCTTCGTATGTCCTCCGGCTCCAAAATCAGCTTGATCGCCCAGGGCGGCACGTCCACATCCCGGTAATCCTCCTGCATAAAAATAAATGCCGTCTCATACAGCGGACGCTTTGCCGGAAATGTTCCGTATCCGTCCGTAAAGTAAATCAGTCCGCGCAGATTTCGAAACGCCCCCTGCGCGATCAGCGTATTGACATAGGAGAACACCGGACGAAAGTCCGTCCCGCCCATGCCCTTTACTGTAAAATGCTCCATATAGCGCTCGAGCTCCTTCCCGTCCGTGATAACCACATCCTCCTGGATCTTTTCATCACACTGGATAATATGGACGTTTACTTTGCGGAAAAAACTCTCCGACTCGCTCAAAACGCCGTACGTCTCCCGCAGAAACAGCTGGATAAGCTCTCCTTTGCATGACATGGAAGTATCCACAGCGATCACAAAATCCTCCACCCTGTGCACCTCCCGCGTCTCCTGCGGCTCAATCAGCGGCATATTCCCGTAGAGCTGCATGCCATAATTGTAGAAAATATAGTCGAAGCTGTCCAGATCCGCGTGCAGCTCCTCTCTGAGCACAGAAAACTTCTTCAAAAACTTCCGGTACTCATACCGCGGGCGGTTCTCCACGCGCAGCTCTTCCAGCA
Organism: uncultured Lachnospiraceae bacterium; assembly: GCA_930989745.1. Lineage (GTDB taxonomy): Bacteria > Bacillota > Clostridia > Lachnospirales > Lachnospiraceae > Egerieimonas_A > Egerieimonas_A faecigallinarum. Next base: position 9,885 of record CAKNMY010000011.1, read on the forward strand.
TCGCCTTGTCACCGCCGGCGCTCTCTTTGGAAAATGTCTCCATATCTGTCTGCATCTTCTCTCTTGCGTCCTCCCAGCGGTTCTTCTGCCGCTGCGTTTGGGGCGTGCGCTTCTTCGGCCACAGGCTGTGGCTATCGCAGTAAAATTCCTGCGCAAGCTCCAGCAGTTCGCGCTCAGAATACGGCTTCTGCTCGAGAAAGCGGAGCACGGCCTCCGCTGTGGGTACCGCGCAGAAATTCTCAAGCCTCAGATAAAATTCCCGGCGCCTTGCCCGCACCGGCAGATGCACGCATCCCGCGTGCAGATGATCTATGATATACTCCGCCGCCGCGTCGCACGCAAGCTGCCAGAGCAGTTCCTGCGGGTCCCTCTCCCGGAACAGATGCCCGAACAGGCAGTGAATCGTGACATGCAGGCACGCCCGGTTCACCTCTACGCTGCCTGCCCGGTAGAGCGCCAGCACGGTGTCCGGCCTGTAGAACAGACTCTCGCCATCCGTCCCGAAGCCGGGAAACGACGAATCCGGCTGGCGCCTCAGGATATGCAGCGCCGTATCCAGATAGCGCATCCCCACATACAGCTGCGAGAGCGCATCCTCCCATATGTCTGCGGCAATCTCATTTTTTTCCAGTTCCATGCGGATCTGCTCCTGCATGATGCTCATTTTGAATCTCCTCCTCTGTCACAGGGAAAACCTGCTCCTGACATCCGCCTTTTTCTGAAAGCTTCCCCCAAAGCGCTCTCTTCTGTACTCCTGAATCCTGCCCACCGCCTGGGCGTCCCCGGCGCGCTGCGCCTCCGAGAGCAGCACCGGAAGCTCTTCTTCCTCCGGCCTGACCTCCCCGAGAAGCATTCTGAGCGCATGCTGCTCCCGGCCGCTGAGCGCGTACCGCGCGGCTGCCCGCAGATGCTCTCTCAGAAATCCCGTATACTGCTTCCTGGCATTTTCTGAAAGCTCCAGCGGATAGAGGAGTCTGCCAAAGCAAAGCTCCGTCAGCAGCCTCTCTTCCTCCTGCGCCCTGGCAAGCGCAAAACATTTGTCGTATTCCGCCAGCTGCAGCTTTCTCTGCGCAAAGCAGTTTCTGTACTGCATCCCGCTCCCGTGCAGATGTGTCACAATGATCCGCGCCGGAGTGTTCTCCACGCCTTCCTCAAAAAATTCAGGAAAGACCAGGCGCGCTTCTCCCCTGTCCGAGAGGTATGTGACACGCATCTCCTCCGGCAGTTCCATCAGGATCTCCCTCAGGCAGGACGTCTCCTCGCCCTCCATGCGGAGGGTCAGCGCGCGCACCCTGTGGCAGCCGGTGAAAGCCCCTGCTCCCACATCCCGCAGTCCTCCGGGAAACTCCAGGCGCGTCAGTTCCCTGCAGTTATAAAACGCGTATCTCCCGATCTTTACGACTCCCCGCGGCAGGATCACTTCACCGATCCTGTCTCCTCCCGGCGTCTGCTGCGGAGAAAACGCGTACGCTCCGACAGCCGTCACCGCTTCCCCTTCGATCTTCTCGGGAATCTCTATGACGGCTCCCTTTCCGCCAAACGCAAAGCAGCGCAGAATCTCCACGCCGCTTTCTGTGATCTCATACTCAAAATCTCTGTTTGTTCTTCTCATCATTCCAACCCACAGCAAAAATGCCGCCGCACCTGTCTCGCTTCTTCGGTACGGCAGCATCTCAGACTATCTGTTACTCTCTGTGAAATCTCTTCTTCAGCGCCGGAATCTGCTCATTCATCAGGATCAGGTTAAAGCCTGCCGGATTGATGACAAATCCCTGGGCATCCTTGATCTGATACTTCTCCAGTTCCAGGAACGGGATTGTCAGGGTTCTCAGCTTCCTTCCTCTTGCGAACTTCTGGAACTCCAGCGGATCTGTGAAGATCGGCAGGAAAATATTTCCTTCCTTATCCTTTATGAAGGGGATCTTCAGGTCCTCCTTCTTCACCTGCTCTCCTGCCGGAACATCTCCGGTATCAAGCGCCAGCAGGTATCTTCCCTTCACCACGTTTGCCGCCATCTCTTCCTCCATCTCCTGGATATTGGCGGAACGCTCTTCCTTATTCACCGGACGGCGCAGCTCCTGCATGAAATAAATGCCGCTCAGCTGCAGCTGCGGGTTCATCAGCGGCATTCTCTCCGGCGGAATCTTGGAATAGTCGGGCTCCTTTACGATCTCCGTCAGTTCCAGCTCCATCTCGCCTTCCTCGTCCACCACCATCACAGAATTGACTCCGATGGTGAACAGTCCCATATAAAATCCCAGAAACTGCGGATTCTTGATCTCCGCCGCCATCAAAAGGATCTTCTGCTCCGTATATTTCTTCGCGTATTCCTGCACTTTGTCTTTATCGGTAAATACCCAGATCTGATCGTTAAAGCTCTCCGGGTCACAGGTCACAAACGGCATCTTGGTCATCTGGGAGTATAAGACATACATCTGTTCCAGTTTCTGCAGTTTCTGCACTTTGTTCTTCTTTTCTTCCGTTAACATATCGAATCCCATACCTCTCAATTTATGTCATTCTCTGCAGCCGCCTCGCCGTAACTTCCCCTCGCTGTCTGGAGGCTGCGTGTCTCCTTTATAGTATACTTCCTTGAAGCGTTCTTGGCAATCAAATTTTTCGTATTCCTCAATCCAGAGTCACGGTAAGCCGCACGGGCTGATGATCCGTATACTTAAAATCCACATTGACCACCTGCACGCTCTCCACCTTTACGTTCGGCGACACGATAAAACCATCGATCACATACGTCTGCGAGGTCTCGTAATCTCCCGTGTAAGGCGCGTTGAGCAGACGGCAGGTGGGATAATTATCCGCCACGGCGAAGGAAAATCCCTCCGGAAGATCCGCTTCCGTGATCGTACCGGGCGTCCAGTATTCTGTATTTCGGATCGGATATGCGGTTACCTGCTCAAAGGTCTGATTGAAATCCCCTCCCGCGATCACATAATTTCCCTTCTCGTACTCCTTCTGCAGAAGTTCGGCGAGCATCCTGCTCTGCGCTTCTTTGCCCTCTCCGCTGTCGTACGCTTCCAGGTGAAGGTTATAGTATACCAGCTCTTTATCGCTCCCTTCCACGGGCATCCTCGTCTCCAGCAGGCAGCGCTTCAGATTGCAGGTGCGCACCGGCCATGAAAACGGGACAGGCAGCGCGATGCGGTGCGCCTTTGTCACCTCCAGCTGCGTCATTGTCACAAGGCCGCTCTCCACTTTTCCGATCGGCGGAAGCGGAAATGGCACAAAATCACACTTGTAATTCAGGGCTGCCATACCCTGAAGTCCCAGCGCTTCCTCATAATACGACTGTTCGTCGATCCCGTATGTGCGGGCAGAGTCAAAATCCACCTCCTGCAGGCAGTAAATATCCGCGGGGTTCTGCGCAAGGATTCCGGCAATGCCTGCCAGGTTCTCCTCCACCTTCTCCCTGCTTTCGGGATTCACGCCTCTGCCGCCGTCCATAAAGAAATCAGCGCTCTGATCAAGCCCGGCATATCCCGTATTGTACGTCAGAATCGTGATCTTTTCCCCCTGCTTTACCCTGCGGTCTCCGCCCTCCGGCGCAATGGGCTCCACCTCGTCGGGACGGTACTCCCTCACAGTAAAATACGTCAGCGCTCCCGCCGCCGCAAACGCAATGCAGCCGGCTGCAATGCCGATGCCTTTCCACAGTTTTCTCAGACGCATGTCCCGTCACTCCTTTTTCTGCGCTTCAATCTTCTCTGCCAGATCATTCAGATAAACCCATCGCTCCATCTTCTCCTCCAGCTCCTGCTCCGCCTGTTCCTTCTCTGCTGTAAGCTCTGAGAGCTTCATGGAATTTGTCGCGTTTGCCATCATCTCGCTGTCCAGATCCGCAATCTTTTCTTCCAGAGCCGCAATCTCCTCATCGATCGTCTCAAACTCCCTCTGCTCCTTAAATGTGAACTTCAGCTTGACCGGACGGTTCTGCTTCCAGCTCTTTGTCCCGCTCTTCTCCGGCGCAGCGCTCTTCGGCGCGGCCGCGGCTGCCGTACGGCGCTTCTTTGCCTCAAGATAATCGGTGTAGCCTCCCTCATACTGCGCAAGCTTTCCATTTCCCTCAAATTCAAAGATCCTGTCGACCACATTGTCGAGAAAATACCGGTCGTGAGATACTGTGATGACAATCCCCACAAACGAATTCAGGTAATCCTCGAGGATCGTAAGCGTAGGGATATCCACATTGTTGGAAGGTTCGTCCAGAATCAGGACATTCGCGCCGCTGATCAGTACCGAGAGCAGATACAGACGGCGCTTCTCCCCTCCGGAGAGCTTCGATACCGGAGTGTACTGCATATCCGGCGTGAACAGAAAACGCTCCAGCAGCTGAGACGCGCTGATCTTCCCGTCCTTTGTAGTCACATACTCGGCAATATCCCGGATATAGTCGATCACGCGGCGGTCGGTGTCCATATCCGGCTCCTCCTGCGCGAGATATCCGATACGGATGGTATCTCCGATCTCAATGTTCCCGGAATCGGGCTGCATCATCCCCGCCATCATCTTGATCAGCGTCGATTTTCCGCATCCGTTGGGACCAATGATTCCCAGGCGCTGGCCGCGCAGAACGATGTAGTCAAAGTCCTCCACCAGCACTTTATCCCCGTAGCGCTTGCTGACATGGTGCAGTTCTATGGTCTTTTTCCCCATCCTCGTCTCCACGGAATCCATCTCCACCGCTGCTTCCTGCACAGGCGCTTTTCCGTTTTTGAGCGCTTCGAGCCGCTCCAGGCGCGCGCGCTGCTTCGTGGACCGCGCGCGGCATCCGCGCTTTGCCCATTCCAGCTCCACGCGCAGAATGCTCTGGCGCTTGCGCTCGGAGGCAAGCTCCATCTCCTCCCGCTGTGCCTTGAGCTCCAGGAACCTGGAGTAGTTCGCCTCATAGCTGTACATCTTTCCCCGGCTGATCTCCAGAATGCGGTTCGAAACTTTGTCTAGGAAATACCGGTCATGCGTCACCATCAGAACGACGCCGCGGTATTCTTTTAAATAGTCCTCCAGCCAAGCGATCATCTCCTCATCCAGATGGTTTGTGGGCTCATCCAGAAGCAGCACGTCGAATTCCGAGGCGAGCACCTTCGCAAGAGCCGCCCGTCTTCTCTGCCCTCCGGAGAGCTCGTCAAGCCGTGCGCCGTACTCTGTGATTCCAAGCTTCGTCAGGTTGCTCTGCACCAGCCAGTCGGTCTCCGGCATTCCGGAGAGCGCCCAGGACTGTACGGTCGCATTCTCCGGGAACTCCGGGTTCTGTGAGAGGTACGCCAGGCGCAGTCCGTTCCTGCAGATAATCTGGCCCTCATCGGGTTCCTCCACACCTGCCACCATCTTCAGCAGCGTGGTCTTTCCCGTGCCGTTAATGCCGATAATTCCGATCTTATCCCCCTCCTGGATTCCGAAGGAGGCGTCGTCAAAAATTTTCTTTTCTCCGAATATTTTGCTGATATGCTCTATGTTTATAATGTTCATTCCGCCATACTCCTCAAAAAATATAGAACTGCGGGATAAAATTCCCGCAGTTCTATATTAAAGGATTTTCAAAAAGGCGTCAATCCTGGAAGCTGCCCAGAATCTTTTCATACAGCTCCCTGAAATCAGCGCCGCCCGGAATCACAGGATTATTCTTCAGCCTGCCTTCATTCACAGAGCCGCTCAGTTCCAGAAGTTCCTTCTCATCCGGCATTGGAACCGGATATTCCGAAACCATTTCTCTGACAGAGGTTTTCAGCTTTTCTGCCGCCTTCTGCGGCGTCTGCGCTCCCAGAACAGCGCTTATGTCACAGAAAATCTGTTCCACATACTCCCTTCCTCAGAGAGAAATTCCCCGATATCCGCTGAATTTTTCTCATATTTTCCATGGAAATCACTTCCCCCGGTCAGAAATAAGCCGTATCTTTCCGCATACTCGGATATGATTTTTTTATCTTTTTCGGAGTTTGCGGGATGGTTCAGTTCCAGTCCCGCCAGGCCGCTTCTGACCAGCTTTGGTATGAGCGCGAAATTCTGCTGCTGGCCGCTGTGGGCAAGCACCGCGAGGCCGCCCGCTGCAGCTTCTCCTCCTCTATGTTCCAGCCGTGTTTCTTTAAAATTTCAATCTGTCTGACAGAGTTTTCATGGCGCGCCTCAAGGAGCGGGCGCACAAACGCTTCCACTGTTTTTCTGTCCCTGATGCCGTATCCCAGAATATGTACCCGCAGATTCTCTCCGTAATCGAATGCCGATATCTCAATCCCGGGTATCACTGTCAGATCCGGATCTTCCGGTATCTGATCCCAGTGGGAAAGGGTATCGTGGTCTGTAATCGCGAGGATATCCAGCCCCTTCTGCCTTCCTCTCTCAAGAATCTCAGGAATCGTAAAACTTCCGTCAGAAACCGTGGAATGTATATGAAGATCCGCTTTTTTCATACCAATGTTCCTTCTGAGATATTAAATACCTTGTCGCACAGGCCGTCCATAAATTCCAGGTCATGGAAGATGCCCACGAACGTTGTCTTCTGCTTTTTCAGTTTCAGCAGCATGTCCTTTACGAGCACCTTGGTCTTATTATCCAGAGACGCCGTGGGCTCGTCCAGCAGCATAAGGCGCGGCTGTTTTACCATTGTGTGAGCCAGATTCAGCCTCAGCCGCTCTCCGCCGGAAAAGGTATTGGGATACAGATCCCACAGCTCCCGCGGAAGCCGGAAGTATTCCAGCATATCTTCCGCTTTCCGGCGCGCGCTGTCTTCCTCCTCCCGCATTTCCATGAGGGCGTTCATCACGTGCTGCCGCGCTGTGGTGCGGGGCATTATATTTAAAAACTGCGAGACATATCCGATTTCATGCTTCCTCAGATACAGAATCTCTCTCTCTGACGCCGTGGCCAGATCGATTCTTCCAAACGCGCTGCTCTCATAATAGATGTTTCCCTGCGTCGGAAGATACGTCCGGTGGATGCATTTCAGAATTGTGGACTTTCCTGCGCCGGATTCAGCGTGGCCTTCTTTACCATCTCCGGAAGCGGAACGCCGTAGTTCTCGTGCATATGGAAGATACTGTGCAGGATCGCCGGAGGATAATAATCGGAACACAGGATATCGGCGCACCCGTCCAGAATCGCCTCCGCAGCGGACAGATTGCCGGAGTGAGAGCCTCCCAGCATGATATTGGGCGCTCCGACCACTGTCTAAAATCCCATATCCTTTGCCTTTCTGGCCGCCGCGAGCGTGACCGGAAATTCACTGATCGTAACTCCGATTTCACGGTTTAACGCCATTTTTTCTTCCGTATCATCGTCATGGGACGCGACCGCAATCTTTCTCTCCTGCGCCATCTTTGTCAGCTGCTGCATCTGAGCCGCTGAGAGCGTCTTTTTCTCCATCTGTTCCTGAAGAAGCTGTTCCATCTGAATCTCGTCCTGATCCCTGCCCTGGTATTTCGCGATGGTGGATCTGTAAATCTCCAGATTCCTGTACTGCCCCTGTCCGGGGGTATGGTCCATAAAGGAAATTTCATGCACTTTGCCGTTTTTGATCATTTCCTCGGCAATTTCATACGCGTCCAGATTGTCAATCTCAATCCTCAGGTGGAAGCGGTGGTGAATCAGGTGATTCCTGCTGTGGATATCCTTAATCAGTTCCGCCATTTTCTGCACATTTTCTCTCGTTCTGAGCGGACTTTTCCCAAACAGCTCATCCTTAAACAGGGAAAACGAATGAGGAGGAATTCTCCACAGCGTACACAGATATGTTTTTTGCCCGTTCCAGCGCCTTCACTGCCTGGATATATTCATAGGAAGAGAGCGCTTTCTGCGCCTGCTCCAGATGCTGAATATTTGTCATAATAACTTTGGCGGGGATATCGATCAGGCGGTCCTTTCTGCTCAGAGGATAGTCCAGCACCTCCTCTACAGAAAATTCATTTTTATCCACAGCATACGTTTCAATCAGTTTTTTTCTCAGCTCCCTGAATCCCTTCAGCCCCATGGCACTCGCGAACCGTATGATCGTGGGCTGGCTGACTCCGGCGGCGGACGACATCTGCTGGATATTCATCTCAGTCAGATCTGCCGCTCCCTGCAGAATGAAATCTGCGACTTTCTGCTCTGAAGGCCGAAGTGATTTGTAGGAATTGCGTATTGCAAATAAAAAATCCTGCGTATTCATATTGTCCCTCCTGCGGATGGTCTTATGGATGTCTTTTTTCAGTGTACTACACAATTCCTATGTCTGAATTAATTTTACGTTAAGTTCACTTAAAATCCGTCTTTCCCTTTACTTTTTGTCCAAAATCTTTTATAAATATAACAGTACCAGAATTTCATACAGGAGTGACTGCGATGTTCATTTATCATGATGACGAATATGTCTGGAAACCCTATTTCAAGAAACTGAACAGCTCTTTTCTCTCCATCCCCGGTCTGCATATGTTCGGAAAGGCGGACTTCAAGAAGGCGATTATTCCGCTGGAAGAACATATTCATCCCGATTGTTATGAATTTGTAGCTGTTTTGAGCGGCAGCCAGCAGTATTCCATCGGTTCGGAGACTTATCTGCTCTCCGGAGGCGATGTATTTATGACGGCTCCCGGCGAACTCCACGGAAGTTTTCGCATGCCTCAGCAGGTGGCACGGTTTCTCTGGTTTCAGATCGACATGTCACAGGCCACGGATTTCCTGGGACTCTCTGCCCCGTTCTGCAGCGATTTCTATCAAAAAATCCGAGGCTATCAGAAGCGGCTCAACAAAGTTTCTTCCCAGGACATGGAGCTTCTGAACCGGGCATTTTCCTGCTTCTCCGAAGGGACGGCAGACGCGCGCCGCGCAGGCCACAGTCTGTTTCTGTCTTTTCTGTCCATCCTGCTGCTGTCTTCTGCAGAAAATTCCGGAGTCAGCCCTGACATTCAGAACGTGCTGGATTACATACACAATCATATCAGAGAGGAACTGGACTTTTCCGAGCTGGCAGCCCTGGGCAACCTTTCCGTCTCGCGGCTGAAGACAAAATTTAAGGAGCAGCTCGGAGCACCTCCCAGGGAGTATATCAACCGTCTGAAGATTGAGGAGGCCAAAAATATGTTTGCCAATACCTCTCAGTCCATTACAGAGACCGCGTTTGCCCTGAATTTTTCTTCCAGCAATTATTTTGCCTCTGTCTTCAAACAGTTTACCGGCTATACTCCCAGCCAGTACATAAAGCTTGTTCACGGAGCAGAAAAGGCGCCGCCGCATTCTGACTGATGCGGCAGCGCCTTTACGTTCTCCGGCTTTGTGTTCGCCCCGAGCGCACATCCGGAACTTAAAATAATTCCCTTTCCGCGTGTACTCCGGATAATCTCTTTTGCCTGCTGCTCTACCTGCTCAGGAGTTCCAAGGCACATGGGATCACTCGGATTTATATTGCCCATTAAGACGGTAGTTTCAGGAACCATGCTTCTCGCGTATTCCATGGAGATTTTCCAGTCTATCTCCAGAATATTGGCTCCGGCAGTTCCCATATCCCGGATAATCCCGGTGGTGTCACCGCATATATGGATGGAATAGGGCTTCTGCGCCGCCTTCAGCGCCTCCACGGTCTTCTTTTCGCAGGGAAGCGCGAATGCCCCCTTAAAACCGCCTGAACCCGTTCCAGTGCATTCATCTGCCCCACTCCTTTCCATAATCTCTTATTTATAAATTCCTTCTTCTCTCCAGATCCTGTTCATCAGCTCATACCGCTCCAGAGGCAGTCCGGTATAGGCGCAGTTTGAAGTAGAGAAGATATATCCGTATCCGGGCATTCCCTCCCGAAGCGCGCGGCGCACATCTTCGATCAGTTCTTCCTCCGTTCCGGTCTGCATCTTTCCGCAGTTTACATTACCCACCAGACACACTTTGTCGCCGTACAGGCGCTTTACTTCTTTTAAGTCCACGCCGCCCTGCGGATCCAGAGAATGAACCGCGTCCGGTCCGCAGTCCACGATCATATCCAGAATCGGCATAACATTTCCGTCCGTATGCTTGATGGAATAAAATCCCTCGCTGCGGTAGAAATCCAGGATCTCTTTCAGATACGGTCCCACAAACTCCGCAAACATATCGCGGCTGTAGAATGGATTCGTATTGAAGCAGTAATCAGAGCACAGTACAAATCCATCGAGAAGTCCCGGTATTTTCTTCAGCTCCTGCGCTGTGTGTATACACTGCTCCACTCTCCGTTTCGTCCAGTCGTGAATCTTCTCCGGCTCCTCATACATCATGACGGATACATCCATGATATGGCTTCCGTCCGGAATCGGCATGGTCGGATCTCCGTGCAGCGCGAGAAAATATTTATCGCCGGAAAGCTCTCTGATCTTCTCCAGGATTCTCCTCGCGGAAGCCAGATCGTCCGGAATATCTCCGTTTACTCCCGGATTCGGGTGAACCAGAATCGCGCTGTGATGATACTTTTCCGCCATCTCAATATATGCCAGAGCCATATCCGTAAGATGCAGGTCCTGCTCTTTCGCGCTCATCTGATCCCACTGTTCATAATTCCTGTGAAGAGGATGTACCCTTCCGATGGATTCCATGGTCAGGAACATTACCAGTTCAAAGGTGGGAACGTGTCCGGTGATCGGTTCCCTTTTCAATGCTTTTATAAATTTCTCTCTCGGTGTCATCCGTTATTCCTCCTGATTTCAGAGGCTTCGCGTTCTCAGGCTTTTTTCAGGCAGAAGACTCTCGCGATAGGCGCTTCTTCTCCTTCGTATGCCGGAACTGTTACCTCATATCCCGCTTCTGTCTTCACATATTTCAGCTCTTCTCCTGTCTCAAGAAGCGCGATCTTCTCCACATCCGCGCTGCACGGGATCACTACGCGTTCTCCCACCGGCATATCTGCGGATTCGAAGGTCTCGATTGCGTAAATATTCTCCGCGTTCTGCGTAAACGCAATCGTTCCCTGCTTGTACGGAGCGCATACTCTCGTGGAGTAGATCGCATCGCCGTTCACTTTCAGCCATGCTCCCATTCCTTTCAGAGAGCGCACCGCGCCTTCCGGAAGACGTCCGTCCGGCTGCGGTCCCACGTTGATTGCCAGGTTTCCTCCCTTTGCCACAATGTCGATCAGGAGCAGTACCACCTCTCTGGGACTCTTATACGTATCCTCATATTTGAAGGAAAAAGAGGTTCCCAGAGTAATGTTGCTCTCCCACGGCACGTTCAGAGGCTTCTCCGGAACGCACTGTTCCGGAGTGATATAGTTTTCATACAGTCCGCCGATGGTTCGGTCCGCGCAGAGCATTCCCGGCTGCCATTTGCGGATCTCCTCGATCACCTCGCCGAGGCGGATATCCTGTCCGCTCTCCTCGCATACCCATCCTGCGTCAAACCACATAATGTCCAGCTTGCCGTATTCGCTTGCGAGCTCCTTAATCTGATTCTGAGTAAAGGTGACAAATTCCTCCCATTTTTCCGGATGCTCTGCCGGAACATAGGACGGTCCGCGGTACATATAGTCTCCGCGCGGGAATCCCTCTGCCCAGTAGCTGTCTATATGCCAATCCGCTTTTGAGAAATACGCCGCAATTCCGATGCCTCTTCTGCGGAAAGCCTCAAACAGATAGGCTACCACGTCAGCGTACTTATGTGTGTGGAACGGGCAGTCCGGCGCCGTCAGCTTATAATCAGAATACTTTGTGTCCCACATGCAGAAACCGTCATGGTGCTTTGTGGTAAAAATCAGGTATCTGACTCCCGCTTCCTTCGCGATATCCGCCCATTTTTCCGGCTCAAAGCGGATCGGGTTAAACGTCTTGTTCAGGTCAAAGTACTGCTGTTTGAACTCTTTGCCTGTTACGCCCCAGTCAACTCCTCCTCTGGACCACTCCGCGTCCGCGTCTGACAGTGCCTAGGATTCCACGATTCCCAGCTGTGAATATGGTCCCCAGTGCATCATCAGGGCAAGCTTCTGATCCTGGAACCACTCCAGCTTCTCTAATACCTTCGGATCTGTCGGCCATACATACTCGTCAGCGCTGCTGTAATTATGTACTCCGTTTTCAACTTTCTCCTGCTCTTCCGGCTGCTCTGCAGCGCCTTCGGTCAGTTCTTCCATTTTTTCCAGTTCGCTCATGTCTTCTTCTCCTGTCTCATCTTCTTTCAGACTTTTTGACTTATTTTACAATAAAGGTTACGGAATCCAGATCATTGTCTTTCAATCTCTGGATGTTCTCCTCAAGGCTCAGTCCCTCCGTCAGCTCCAGCTCATAGCGGAACTCACCGAAACCGGACAGGTCCATCTTGAAGTTTGTCTCCCAGGTGTTGTTCATAATCCAGCTGTAGAGCGGTCTTCTGTTGTACTCTTCTTTTCCGTCGCACAGCAGGATCGGATGGCTCTTCATCTCGCCCATGTACAGAAGAGAGGTATCCAGTGTATTGATCAGGATGCTCTGGTCTTTGCCCTGGTATACAACACCTTCATCCGCAATATAGTACTCCATATTGGTTCCCGGAAGCTGGTCGATACCCGGACGCATCGCAACGCCGCCGTTGTTAATGTGCATAACGCTTCCGTCTTCCACATTCAGGCTCAGCGGCATGTATACGCTCTCCACGTCCTCGCTCAGAGTCTTTGCGATCTGATAGGAGAAGGTCAGCTTCGGAAGATTGCGGTACATCTTGATGATCACGCTGCTTCTGTATGTTCCCTCCAGCTCAAACTCAAATTTGATCTTTGTGAAGATATTTCCGTGCTCCAGAATCTTGAGGTCTTTGAGTTTTGCCTGGAACTGCTCTGCGTGCAGGCCGCGGATATTTCTTCCCAGACGGCTGCGCTCCGCGTAAATTCCCTTGCGGATCTCAGTTCTCTCATAGATCGGAGTGAAGAACTTCTCCAGTCCGTCCTTGAGCATCTCTTTGCCTGTCTTCTTATTATAGAAAGAGGTAAATCCTTTGCCGATTTCGTAGCTGAGCTTAAACCAGTCGTTCTCCATGCAGTACGGCAGTTTATAGGATTCCGTATCGTAATCGTTGATGATATCTTTCACGCGTTCTGCGCCGATCCATGCGGTTCTGCTGTAAATAGTATCCTTTTCCGCCGGAAGCTCCTCGTAGGAGAACAGCTTTTCTTCCATCGGCTCAAACTCTGCCAGGAAGCTTACCAGCACTCCTCTCGGATGCTCGGAGAGCTGTACGGGAAGTACTTCTTTTGTCTTCAGGTCTGTGACTCTTACATTCGGAAGGCTGATGGTCTCCACATAGAATTCCACCGGCATAACTTTCTTCTCTTTGCTTACGGATACTGCCTTAACCTCACCGCTCAGATTGTAGTAGCGCAGAATGTCTCCGAGTCTGTAGCACTGCTCGTTCTTATACATTGCGGCAGCCTCGTGAGCCTTGGACGCATAGCTTGTCTTGCGGATGTCCAGATTAGTCACCAGCGTATCGCACGGATTGGAGATTGTAGCGGAATGTCCCCAGGTGTGCTCCGCGTACAGAAGCGCGTTATCCTCAGCCGCCTGAATCAGCTTCTCATTGCGCACGCCGCTCTTTTCTTCCAGCGCCTCGCAGGTGTGGAACAGTCTGAGGGCTTCTTTGTAATGCTTTACCGCATACGGTGTACTTCCTACTCCATTTCCCCACCAGTCGTTCAGAGCTCCCTTATATGCCGGAGCGTCCTTGGTATCCTCTTTGATCAGATCATACAGCTCCTGCAGCGTAACCATATGCAGCGTCACTTCAGAGCCGTAGCGCTCATTAAACGCATTGACCGTTGCAATGATTGCCGGGTTTACCGGAGCGTTATCGGAGAATACGCCGCTTACGCTGGTGATATAAAAGTCATACTCATAGCCGGCGGTCTCATATTCCTCAATGCTCTCCGTGAGGTTTGTATGCAGAGCCTCCATCTTCTCCTCATCCAGCGGTGTGCTTGCGTCCGGGCTGATGTTCTTGGAGAATACGATTCCGAGGGCATTTCCGAGGTTATAGTGCTCACCGTTCCATACCAGAAGCCTGCGTCCCTTATCGTCCTCCCAGAAATACGGTTTCTGGTTCTGATACAGCGGATACATACCGTGATGTGTATGGATGTTTGTAAATAAGAACTCAATGCCGTTATTTAAAAGAGCGTCGCGCGCGCCCAGGGAAATTCCGTTGATATCGGCATTCATCGCTGTCTTCACCGGGAATCCCTCTTTTGTAAAGATCTCCTGCATCTGCGCGGTTCTGCGGTTGAGCATCTCGCCGTCAGCCAGATCGTTGAAGTTCAGATACGTTGCGGAGATTCCGATATTTCCCTTTTTCACAAGGTCAAAGAAATCGGCTCTCTCCTGCTCAGACGCCTGCTCCAGGAATCTCTCCACGCAGTAGTACGTCTCACAGTTCCATTTCAGATCTTTCTCAGCCGTGTTGTTCTCATAGCCGCTCTTCATGAGGAGGATAACATTGCGGATATTGCTGACCTGATTAAAGATTACCTGCTCCTGCAGATCTGTATAGCCCACATCTGTATGTGAATGATGGACAATGTATACGTGTTTGATTTTATTTCCCATTGTGATTTTCTCCTTTATTACGTGAGATTTCTTTCTTGCTTTTTGTTAATATAGCACTCTTTTTCCGGGAATTCATTCAAAATTGTCCGCTGTACAAATTTATACTTTAATCTCGGTCAATCATCAGTCATTGTGAGTTACTACTTCTCCGTGTCCGAGATTATAGGTAATCTCACCCTCAAGCTCTACTTTCAGAACCGTAACCAGCGGGTGCTCTTTCATCTTGTCAGCGCGGATCCAGAGTGTTCCCGGGATTCCGCTCCACGGCAGTGCTCCTGTATAGCTGAAGCTGAGCTCCTCTCCCGTATGAAGAACAGTCACTCGTTTTACCGGTGTTTTCACGCCCTTGATGCACAGATTCTCTGACGGCTTATCGTATACGAACAGATAAATGGTCTTCTTATCTTTGGATAAGGTGCTTCCGCCCAGAAACTGGCTGTAGGAAAGTCCCTTTTCCGTCTCGTAAATTGCCTCCTCATTGTCATGGATGAAGGTTCCCAGATCTTCCAGAACTTTTACCTGTCTCTCATCGAGCGTTCCGTCCTCCTTCGGTCCCACGTCCAGAAGCATCTTTCCTCCGAGCGTCAGGCAGTCGCAGAACATTCTGATGATCTGACGGCTTGTCTTGTAATCATTATCTGACGGGCGGTATCCCCAGGAATCATTGATTGTGCAGCAGAATTCCCAGACTCCCTCAGGGCCGTACAGCGGAATTCCCTGTTCCGGCGTCTCATAGTCGCCGTATCCCTGCAGTCTTGAATTCACGATAACTTCCGGATTAAGGGATTCGAGATATGCCTTGAATTCCTTCGCCTTCCACTGCTTCGCGCTGCGCTCCCAGTCGCCGTCGAACCAGAGCAGATCTACTTTGCCGTACTTTGTCATCAGCTCTCTCATCTGATTGTTGTTAAACTCCAGGAATTCCTCCCACTTCTCAGGATCTTCCGGGCCGCCTGCCGGAGTCGCGAAGACATCCTGTAAATGGTCTTTCGGATCTGAGCCTTCCGGGTATACTGATCTGTAGCGCGGATCAGACCAGTCGATCAGAGAGTAATAAATACCTACTTTCATGCCGGCCTCCCGGACTGCCTCCGTATATTCCTTGACAATATCTCTCTTCGCCGGCGTCTTTTTCACAACGCTCAGGTCGGAATACTCCGTATCAAACAGCGCCACGCCGTCGTGGTGTTTGGATGTCAGCACCACATACTGCGCTCCCGCGCGTTTGAACAGATCTGCCCACTCTTTTGCGTTGAACTTGGACGCGGTAAATCCGTCACACTGTTTCATATAATCCTCGTAGGAAATGTTTCCGTTATGGAATGACCATGACTCTGAAACATCACCCACCGCATAAATACCGTAGTGAATAAAAATTCCAAGTTTCGCTTTTCTGAACCAATCCTGCATCATAATTAGAGTTCTCCTTTTTCTGTTGAATTTTCTTATTTGGACAGCTTTTTCTGCTCTCTCACGGCAAACCGCTCTCTGAGCAGTACATTCGCTGCGTTGTCGCCTACCGCCACCTCAAACTCTCCCGGTTCCACACGCCAGACAAAGTCTCTTCCGAGCGTGCGCATCTGCCGTTTTCCGATTTTAACGGAAACTTCTTTCTCCTCGCCGGGGAGCAGCGCGACCTTCTGAAATCCGGCCAGCTCCTTGATCGGCTTTACCATGCTGGCGAATTTATCCGTCAGATATACCTGTGCCGTCTCTTCCCCAAAGACGTCGCCCACATTCTTCACGCGGAAGGAAACCGTGATCTCATCTTCCGTTCCGATTTCCTCTGCGGACAGCGTCAGGCCGCTGTATTCAAAGTTTGTATAGGTAAGTCCGTATCCGAACGGATACAGCGGATTCCAGTCCATCTCCACGTACCGCACTCCGCCGCCGGGATACCTGCTGTAGTGGCAGGGAACCTGTCCCACGGATTTGGGGAAGGAGATAGGAAGCCTTCCTGAAGGCGCCGTCTCTCCGAATAAAATCTCCGCGACTGCCCTTCCGCCTTTCTCTCCCGGATACCATGCTTCCAGAATTGCCGGTATATGCTCCTGCTCCCAGGTGATGGACAGCGGGCGTCCGTTCTGAAGCACGAGTACGACCGGCGTCCCGGTTGCGTAAATTTTCTTCAGGAAATCCAGCTGTCCGCCCGGAAGATTCAGATCCGTACGGTCAAAATTCTCCCCGCTCGTCTCCGTATTTCCTCCGAGGCAGACAACCGCCGCGTCGGCTTCCCGCGCGAGCGAAACGGCAGCGTCCTCCCGCTCTTTTCCGTAGCTGTAGCCAAACAATACTGTAGCAGCTCGGTTGCTGTTTGTAAACTCTATTTTTAACTCGTACTCTTTTCCCTCTTCAAAAAAGAAGGGCGCTTTTCGCTTTTCTCTTCCCTCATCGCCCCAGGCATCGATCACGGTCTCTTTGTCTATACAGACACGCACCGAATCCTGGCCCCCGAAGCCGATCTCCGCGTCGATCGGCTCCGGCGCTTTTATTTTTCCGGTCCAGCAGACGCTGAATCGTCCGGATTCCAGTTCCGGATGCGGCTTCACATAGATCCAGTTGAATGAGATCATCTGATCCGTTCTCGTAAAGACAGGGGTTCCCTCCGGCGTGCCTCCGTTGTAGTAACGGCCTGTGAGTCCCGGATTTCCATCCTCATCCAGGAACCAGTTGGACCGGAATGCCATAAGGGTTTCCCCGAGATAGCTGCATCCCTTTTCGTATACGACTTCCGTATCCCTGCCCGCCATTTCGCGGATACCGTCAAGGACTGTCACCATATGTTCCGGATTGAAATCCACACAGTAATCTCCCAGAGCCGCCTCATCGGCGCCCGGTCCCAGCACCGCTATCTTTTTCAGATTTCGGGACAGCGGAAGCAGTTTATTTTCGTTTTTGAGAAGGCAGATCCCTTTCCGCGCAATTTCCAGCGCGGTATCCTGATGTTTCTGGCAGTGTACTCTCTCTGAGATCAAACGCTCATCCGTATACGGATGTTCAAAAAGCCCGAGCATGAACTTCATGCGCAGCACGCGCGCGCACGCCTGATTGAGGACTTCCTCTTTCATCTGGCCCGACTCAATCAACATCTTAATGCCTTCCTGCCATTCCTGATGTGTAAAGTCATACAGCTGCAGATCCACACCGGCTTCCAGCCCCTGTCTTATGGCCTCTTCCTTCGTCTCCGCCGTCATATGCGTGCCGTAGAGTCTGGATACCGCCGTCAGATCGGTGCGCACAAAGCCCTGCATCCCGAATTCGCCTCTCAGAATATCGGTCAGCAGCTCGCGGTCGCTCGCCACCGGCTGTCCGTCCACAGAGTTATAGGAGCACATGGCATTCATGGCTTTCCCGTTTACATACGCTTCCTCAAACACCGGCAGGCAGCTCGCGAACATATCTCTTCTTCCCATGGCGCACGGCGCGCAGTTCAGACCGCCTACCGGAGCGCCGTATCCGACGTAGTGCTTCGGCTCCGCGGCCACCGTATGATCCGTATCAATCCCTTCGCCCTGAAGTCCAAGCACCGTCTCTCTGCCGAATTCTCCGCACAGGAACGTATCCTCTCCGTAGGACTCCTCGCAGCGTCCATAGCGCGGGTCACGGATCAGGTCCATAACGGGGCTGAACGTCTCATGAACTCCGTACGCTCTCGCCTCGGCCGCGATGCATTCCCCCATTTTCCGGCCAAGTTCCGGCTCAAAGGTGCCGGCGAGCCCGATCTACTGCGGAAAACGGGTCGCCTCATTTCTGAAAAATCCATGCAGAGCTTCCTCACAGAACAGAAATGGAATGCCGAGCCTTGTCTTTCCCACCGCATACCTCTGAAGCTGATTCGCTGTCCTGGAATCACATCCGCGCAGCTGGACGCAGCCTGCGCTCATCCCCTTTGTGAGCTTTTCTACTTTTTCGAAGTCCAGCTCCTTAATTTCGTTTCCCGGTTCAACATCCGTGAAATCATACACATAATATTGATCCGTCTGCATAATCTTTTCTTCCAGAGTCATTCTGGAAAGCAGATCTTCCAGTCTGCTGTCCAGGGATTCCTCCGGATTTTGATACGTGAATTTCATAGTAGTTTCTCCTTGTGACTTACCGCGCATCCGCCACCGCCCGGTACATGGCGAGAATATTTTCCGGCGGAACATCCGGCATAATGTTGTGCTCCTGATTGAAGACGAATCCTCCGTCCGGAGCAAAAATATCAATCATCCGGCGGGTGTATGTATATACTTCCTCCGGCGTGGATCTGTTCAGCACGGTGCGGGTATTGCAGCCGCCGCCCCAGAACGTGATGTCTTTTCCGAATTCCCGCTTCAGTGTCTCGGGATCCATCTGGCGCGCTGTCGTCTGCACGGGGTTCAGGATATCATACCCCGCGTCGATCAGGTCTCCGATAATCGGGTAAATCGATCCGCAGGAATGAAGGAAGGTCTTCATATTGCTGTGCTTATGGACATACTCGTTCAGTTTGGTATGATACGGTTTGAACAATTCCCGGTATTTCTCCTGGGACATAAACATTCCCGTATCCATTCCCAGATCGTCTCCAAATCTCAGGATGTCCACGATGTCGCCCACGGAAGCGCAGACCTTCTCCAGAGTCGCCAGATGGCGCATCATCAGCTGTTCCACCAGCTCCTGCACATGCTCCGGGTCCGCGTAGATGTCCATCAGGAAATTATCCATGCGCCTCAAAAAAGTACCCCACTCAAACAGGTTGCAGCCGCAGGTGATCATCAGCGCCTTATCGGTCTGCTCCCGCAGAGCCAGAACCTTCTGCCGCAGCGTCTGATAAAAGTTTTCGTCTCCCGCGTGATCCCAGGGGCTGTGTACCAGCGCGCTCCAGAGCACTTTCCCCATCTGATGGTCCAGGTCGCTGTAGTCGTCCGGATAATCATCCAGATACGGGAAATACGTCTGATCAAAGAACGTAGCCCCCACCGGCATTTTCGCGATCAGCGTATTCTCACTGTCGTATACGAGCCAGTCCCCATTTTCCTGCTTCTGCGGATGAAACCAGGACGGATACTGCCCGATGGAGCCGTCCGCCAGCTCTACGTCATACCAGTCCTCCGGCCTGTCGTTAAATACCCTGCCGATATCGATCACATCCACGCCGAACCGGTCCAGAATTTCCTGTTCCGGATACACGACCTGCTGCACCACATCATAAATTTTCGTGTGTCCGCCGGTCATTCCGAGGTGCTTTTTTAACCTGTTGTAAGCGATCGCCGAGATTCCGGAACTCGGAGTCGCGCCCAGATCCAGCGGTACATAATCCGGCTGCTTATGGCTCACTGCTGCCATAACCCGTTCTCTTGAAGTCATACGTCTTCCTCCTCTTCCGCTAAATGATATACCTCTTCCATATCCGCCCACCAGACGCCCGGTCCGGCGGAATCCACAGGCTCCTGACAGGGATCTGTCTCTTTCCACCATTTCTGCGTCATGGGATCGGCCGCCATTTTCGCCATATCCTCCTCAAAGTTTTCCCCCACATACTCCAGATAGCTGAATAAATAGCCGTCCCGGTAAAAAATTGAATAATTTTGAATATTGCACTCCCGGATTTTCCTGTTTACTTCCGGCCATGGATTGGCATGAAGCTCCTTGTATTTTTCAAGATACTCCGGTTTTACCTTGATGACCTGCCCATATCGTTTCATACTGATCCTCCTCCGTTTTCAATATTCTAAGTTTAGTATACTGAAATTCCGCGCCCGCACAATGCACTTGCGAAAATAAAAATCTAAACGTTTAGATTTTGCGGATTGACGTTTTTTTATCCATGAACTATACTCTTTTTATCAAAATAACCGGAGGCAGCGATATGATAACCTTAAAAGATGTGGCACGGGACGCGGGCGTTTCCATAGCCACCGTGTCCTGCTGTCTAAGCGGCAGCCGCAACGTCAGCCCGAAGACAAGGATGAAAATTCTCGATTCCGTGGAAAAGCTGAAATATATCCCGAATTCCTCTGCGCGGAATCTGAAAAAGCATACAACAAAAAATATCGGTGTTGTGCTCACCGATATTACAGAGACATACCATTCCAATATTTTTAAAGGAATTTCTTCCTTTCTGCACCGAAACGGCTATAACACCAATGCCGCGTTTTCCAACGGCGCCGCATATATGGAGGGAAAAATTATAAAAGAATTTATCAGTCAGAATGCCGACGGGATTCTGATCATCACTTCCATGCCCGACAACACAGATTTTTTCGAATCCAGAATCCTCGGCCATGAAATCCCCTGCGTTTTCATAGACCGGAAACCTGCCGGGATTCCAGCAGATTTTGTGGGATTTGACAATTACAGCACCGTATACCGGCTTACTGAGCAGCTTCTGCGCAGGAATTACAGGCGAATCGCCCTGGTTACCGGTCCGTCATCCTACAGTTCCGAATCCGACAGCATTCTCGGATACCAGAAAGCTTTTCAGGAGCACGGGGTCTCCATGGACGCCTCCCTGCTGCTGGAAACGAACATGTCCAGAGAAGACAGTTTTCAGGCAGTCCTTGACCGTTTAAAGCCCGAAGCGCCCGAAGCTATTATCACAACGTCTGAAAACATCGCGCACGGAGTACTCGAGGCGCTCCATGTACAGAACATCTCGATGCCGGACAGAATTGTGCTTCTCACTCTGGGGGAGGAATCCTGGAACCAGACTGCCCGGATTCCCGGCATGATTTACACTTCCAGATCCGCGTATTCCCTGGGGCAGACTGCGGCCGAGCTGCTTCTGTCCAGAATTCAGCTGCCGGATCAGGCACACAGAAGCGTACTGCTGGAAGACCGGGTGGATACAGACCGCCTGTGCCTGCCCCTTCCTCCCGCAAAAGCTTCTTTTCCTCAGATAAAGCGCTCTCCGGAAAAGGCGCTGCGCATCCTTGCCGCGGATCTGTCAACGCCAAGAGCCGTTCGGCTGCTTACAGAGAGTTTTTCGCAGTCTTCCGATATTCCGGTGGAAATTGATCTCGTTCCCCACGAGCAGGTTTTGAAGAATATCCTGGAAGATTCTCAGAAAGCCCGGCAGCGCTACGATGCCTATATGTGCGATGTGGCATGGCTTCCCTATATCGCGCAGAACGGGCTGACCGCCGATATCACGGAATACGTTTCCGGGAAAGACTATCCGCGGGATACGATTTTCGCGCACAATCTGCAGAACTGCTGCTACGGGGGGCGTTATTACGGGGTACCGTTCACCAGCGGTTCCCAGCTCATGCTTTACCGCAGAGACCTGTTCGAGAGCCATGCGATCGCCAGGGAATATCAGAAAAAATACGCGCTGTCCCTGCGCCCGCCGAAAACGTGGGAAGAATTCCTGCATACCGCGGAATTTTTCACCCGTTCGTTCCAGCCCGACTCTCCCACCGAGTACGGGACTTCCGTCGCCGGGAACTTAAACGAAGAGCTGGCGCCGGAAATTCTGATCCGGCTCTGGGCATACGGAGGAGCGCTCTACGACTCCTATAACCGCGCCTCTCTTCATACCGCCGAATGTGAGCAGGCCTTTCAGAACCTTCTGCAGACAGTCCGCTGTATGGAGGGAAGCCCCCTAAATACCTCGATTGACAAGACGGTCTCTGATTTTTGCCTTGGGAAAACCGCAATGCTGATTACCTACTCCGAATATGCCGCGTCCATCAGCAAGAGTATGTATCAGAATATCATCGGCCAGGTGGGCTACAGCCTTCTTCCCGGAAAAACCGCGATTCGTTCCGGCTGGTTCCTCGGCGTCAGCCCTTATACGTCCCGGCAGGAAGATGTCTGTCAGTTCATTACCTGGTTATGCCAAAAGCAGACGAGCTATTATATAACCATCATGGGCGGGCAGTCTCCTTCCATGGCCCCCTACCGCAGCCCTGAGCTTTTAAAGCTCTATCCCTGGCTGGAACTGACAGAATCCGGATTTCCCTTCGCCCGCACACGCTCCGGTCCGGCTGCCTCGAACGCTTTGATGCTTCCGTCCCACCGCATGGAGGAAATCCTGTGCTGCGCTTTCCGGGATGTGCTCTCCGGACACCTCTCTATCTCCGACTCCCTGAGAAAATGGCAGTCCGAGATGGAGACGCTCTTTAAATCCTACGGGTATCCGAAGCCGGTGCATTTTATTGATTAATTTTTTTTTGCAGCTGATGAAGCGCCGACAGAAATTTTATGCGCCTTCATTCTGCCGGGATTCCTTCCACATAAACTCTGAGAACTGTCTCCCCGCTTGAAATATGATATTGAAAGTACGGAAGTACCGTTCTCGGATACAAAACATTGACATTTGCTTCGCAGAATACGGAGCTGCCTTTCCCGTCTCCTTGCAGTATTCTTAATGAACTTGTTCCTCTCCTGGTTGTGAGCGTAATCTGTTGTTCTGCCGTTTCACATGCTACTTCCTCAGTCTCATCCCACGGAAGTGCAAATCCTCCTTCAACTGCTGTTATATCCTCATCCGATATAATTCTGTGCTGCCGGATATGTCCCATCCCGGAAGGAATCAATTCTGTTTCTACTTTCACACCACGGCATGGACTCCATACAGAGTAAATACCGTTTTCGCGTATGGACACCGAATCGCATCTGCGCCGGATATGATAATATCCGTCCCGGTAAAAAGCCAGCATATTGTCCGGAGCCATGTGCGCAATACTGCAGTAGGAGCGGGCTACCTGAAATCCAAAGAAACTTGAATAGGCAAATTTCTCATACTTCTCTGCATCATGTACAGGATTCCATGCCACAAACTGCCCCGACGCCAAGGCAGTAACATATCCGTCTGGATTTCTCTGTATAATCATTCCCGGATGCCTGAGTATCCGCACAGATTCCAGTTTTGGAAGCGGCTCTTCTTCCGCCTGCCAGAATGCATGGTCTTCCGGCAGAGCAAGAATCAGCAGACTTTTGAGCGCCCAGTACACTCCGTTTGGCGAATTGTAGCCCTCCGACATAATCATGTTAGGATATGCATAACCAATCGTCAGCTTGTCTTCACAGTCCAGAATCGGAAGAGAGAACCAATACCTGAAATGACGACAGATAATTCCTTTTATTATCCCCCAGGAAAATACCGTCTCCCCGCAGAACGCCAGGGCACTCCAAAAGCTCACCTGCGCAAAGCGATATGTCAAAGACCTCCCATACGGCACTGCTTCTCCTCTCGTCCCGAACCAGTAAATGAAGTCTTCCGCAAATAGCCTGGCTCTTTCCCTGAACTTTCGTGCCCGCTGTCCGTCCTCGCTCTCCATAGCCGCGGCATAAACCAGCCCATAAAAATGCATGGCAAATCCAATATAATAATCTACCTGCCTGGTCTTTCCATCCGAATACCATCCGTCTTCCAGATAAAATTGATCAATACGCTCCAAGTCTTTTTCTGTCTGCTCGCTGCTGTAGGTTCCCCCTGCTTTTTTTAGTCCGCAATTGACCAGCACTCTAAAGAATAGCCAGTTATTGTCAGAAATCGTATGCTCATTGATCTGCAGAAGCCATGTATTCAAATTTCTTTTTTCCCGGGCGCTGAGCGGTTCCCAAACACGTTCCGGAGTAAACAAAAGGGCAAAACCCAAAGGCGCCATCTCAACAAATGCCTGAGAGCCGTCCGGAAAATCTCCCCAGTATTCACTGTCCTCCCTGTCGCTTCCATGGCGTATTCCCTCTAAAACACGGACATCCAGCGGAGAGTTGTCTCCTTGCATCCAAAGCGGCACAAGCCCCCAAAGAATTCTGGAAAAACCCTCCAGTCCGGTTATTTTAACGCCGTAGTGAGTCCCGGTGTATCCTGTCTGCAGGAAAGCACTGTGATCAGAATAGTATTTATCCAGCGGTCTGCATAGATTTTCTAAAAGTTTGACAAAGTCTTCTCTTGTATGAAAAGATAATTTTTCCATTTTTCTTATTCTCTTTCCCATGAACGGTAGACTGTCTCAAAAGCTGTCTGGTTCATCACTTTCAGATTCCTGAACAGCATTTTGGTACGGACCATACACCGGATTGCCAGATGACCCGCCGACAGTACCGGTCCGTTGTTGCCGAATCCGTTGTCCTCCATATCCAGCATCACCGTGTCATCAATCACGCAGATAATTCTGCCACCTCGCTGCAGCAGCTTCAGAGTGTGCCATACTTCCCGCTCCAGAGGTTTTTTCATACAATGATATCCCAGAGGGCGGAACCATGGATTTTTCAGTACAACCTGAGAGCAGACATCATTTCTGGTATCATTCATCTCACGGAAGAATTCCCAGTGGTAATTTCTCACATCCTCAGAGTGTACGGTACTCATAGCTCCATTCGTGCGAAGCGGATATTCCCGCATGAAATCCTCCCGCTGCATGCCGGATGCCTGAAACATCAGCAGGCTCAGTCCTCCTTTTCTGAGGGATTTGAATTCAAATTCTACATATAGATCCCCCTCAAAGGACTGATTGGTCCATAAGTACATCTGATCTAAGTCTACTGCCTTATTATCATGTCTTGGAAGATGATCCGGGGTATCAATCAGCAGCCCTTCGTCTGTAATATGCACAGAGTCTGCGGCTCCCTGCACATAAAAGTGTTTCAGGTCTTCTTCTCTGTTTAACGGCAGTGAAAGCTTCGTTTCCCAGGAGCTGTCACAAGTCCAGGAAAAAGGGCGTACAGCCTCATCATCATAGGTACGTTTCAGCTCTTCCTGCAGTGCTTCATTCTTTGTCACGCACTCTTCTTCAAACAATCTCTGCACATCTTCCTCTTTAATCTCTTCCTTAAACAAGGCAACATCAGAAATACACAGTGTAGGATTTCCCAAATACAGAACTTCTCCCGCCTTCTCCCATTTCATTCCCTGAGTGTAACAGTCGCTGCATCCAATCAGTATTCCATTGAGATAAAGTTTATACCGATTCTCCGGTTTATTCCATGAAAAGACAAGCTGATACCACTCTTCCCTATTCAAGCTGCAGTGTCCTGCCGCCACAATCGCTTTCGGCTCCGGTGCATATCCTGTCGGATAGATGTTTCCCTTAAAAAATTTTGCACACAACTGCGGATACCATCCACAATCCCAGTTTATACAGAATACTGCATCATGAAAATTTCCACGCTCTCTGTTATCAGAAATAATTGCATAATTATCGAAAAATGGATTATTCATCCTGAAGTTTTCATACCGCAGTGATGTACAGAGTTCTTCCAGTGTCATAAACCATATGGAAATGCTTCCCTGTGCTTCATTCAGATTGTGCCTGTGCAGCGCGATATATGAATCCATACGTACGCCGTTCCATCCTGTTCTGCCGTTTTTCTGAATTAGACGGTAATCGCCGTATATTTCCATTTCTCGGCACATCTCCGATTTCTGCGGATAATACATTTGATACTTCTCCATTTTTTATCTTTACCAAATAAAACAGTCTTTTCCCAGAATCCTCAGAACCGCTTCCACTAAAAAGTAATCGCCATAGATTATAGGACGATGAACCTTTCCGCTGTAGGAGACGCTTCCATACCCCAGTACCGCATCTGTATCAGGATTCCAGTCACAGTATTGCTCCATTGCCTCCAGGATACGAAAAGCGCTTTTCTCATAGAGAGAAGCCTCATATTCTGGCACCTGACGGCTAAGCTCCAGAAGTCCGCATGCCGCGATGACGCCAGCTGTTGTGTCAATGCGCTCCGGCTCTTTCGGTGCGCGGAAGTCCAGCAGCGGAACGTATTCATGTACAGCGGCATTTGCTATAAAATAGTGCGCGGACTGTTTTGCTGCATTCAGATAACGCCTTTCCCCAGTATGTACATAAGACAGCGTCATTCCATAGAGCGCCCAACTCTGGCCGCGCGACCAGGAAGAACCCACGCTGTAGCCCTGTCCACCCGGATTTCCCACGAATTCCCATGTCTTTGGGTCAAACTCCGCAATATGGCTGCACGATCCATCCTCTCTCAGCAGGCACCGGAGAGCTGTATCCGCATGTTCTTTTGCAATATCTGCAAAACGGCTGTCATCAGTCATCTGAGAAGCCCAGTAGAGCAGCGGCAGATTCATCAGGCAGTCGATGATCATAAGCCCTCTGGTATCGAGCGACGGATCGCACTCCGGATTCCATGCTCGGATAAAATGCCCTCTGATATTGTATCTTCCTGCCAGCACTGAGGCGGCGTGAAGCCCGCGGTTTTTTGCTTTTTTACTGCCGGTCAGACGATAGTCCGCCACAGCGCTGGGCAGCCACATAAATCCGACATCGTGATGCAGTCCCCAGAATTCCTGAAGCGCCAGGTCCAGTTTTTCTTCCTGTTCCCGCGCCCACTTTCTATAGTTATCTTCTCCTGTAGCTTGATACATCTGCCACAGTACGCCTGCCCAGAATCCATTGGTCCACCAGAAAATATCTTTGCTACCCATATCCGGATATTTTCCGTCACTTCCGGCATCTCCCGGAATCATTCCTCCGATTCGTCCAGCTACGGTGTGCAACTTTTTCTGAAGTTTTTCCCATATCTCCTCTGCCCAGATTTTATCTTTTTGATCCAGTTGGCTCATTTTCTTATCCCTCTCTTTTCTCTGCCTTTCTTACGGCTTATGTTCTCTCCAATATCAGATCCGACTGCTGTACGGTAATGTCTCCGGAAATTTCTCCCGTATAGGAAGAATCCTCCGTAATATTTCCAACGGCTTTAAAGCTGCAGCTTCTTCCATCATCACAGCGCACAAGCTGAGATTTGGTTTTTCCTCTCAGATAATTGCCAGATATCAGAATCCTAGTATCCGGATAATTGCCCTCCTGCCCGGGCAGACATTCCAGCTCAATACCTCCCTCTGTCAGAGAAGAGTTCAGAATTCTCACCGCATCGACAGGTGTGATGCTCCGCACAAGACAGTCTACTTTATTTTCCACAGTCAGATTTTCGAACACAATATTTTCCTGTACCGGCATCTCAGAGCCGGGATATACGCTTCTTGAATACTGATCATGATCAAAATGAATCGACAGCGCCTTGTCTCTTTGTTTCTGCAGATGAATATCTTTAAAATGAATGTTTCGGCAGCCACAGTTATATACTACATCTTCCTGCGCCATTACCCAGTGAATGCCATCCAGAGTACGCATTCCCTCTGTATGAGATGGGGCAGTCATGGATCTGTATATTTTTCCATCCGGTTTCTGGAACGCACGGTAGAGCCTTCCGTTGCTGACCACAGTATCAGAATTCTGGATTTCCATTCCCTCATGCCAGTCGCACCAGCTTCCTGCCAGGATTCTGCAGAAATATCCCGTAGTCTCTTTATCTGCCAGATCGTAGCAGTCTTCGATCAGTCCATCCTCGATCCATCCCATCTGAGGATTAGCCACAGCATAGTCATGAGCATTGAGCGCGATGGGATCGTCAAATGTGCGAAACAGTCCTCTTCGGATCACGAATCTTTTTCCTGTCCCCAGATGAACTGCGTCCTTTCTTCCTTCAATGCGCACCCGCTCTATGACCAGATCCTCAAATGTGCAGACATGGATTCCAAAGCTCAGAGGCGGCAGATCCGTACTTACAAAATCGCAGATCCTCAGATGCTTTACCCGGAAGAAGGAGAGCTCTCCCGTAAGTCCGTACACCGCGGCATGATGTCTCGCCTCCACGCCGTTCGTCTCAAGATGCATTCCCTCTATTGTAATATCAGTATCCCATTCTCCGGTAAACGCTCCCCGGTTAATCATCGCAAAGGAACCCACGGAGGAGGCGCTTCTTCTCAGCACTACCCCTGCGCCACAGATCAGATGCGTATGGCTCTTGATCTGCAGCGTGTCTTCGATCTCATAAATGCCCGGTTCCTCGATCCGTATCGTTCCACCACAATCTAAAAGTGACTGCAGCGCCATTGTATTGTCACGGCAGCTGTTTTTAGGAGATAACTTTTTCTTAGACCATCTCAGACAGGTGTGTATTTCGTGATTTCTGCCCTGTTCCGTACAGATGCGCAGAATATGCACTGGTTTTCCTTCAAAGTTTGTCATCCCCTCCTCGGTTTCAAAGCGCCAGTTCCCCGTATATTCCACGGACAGATTCAGCCTTCCGGAATCCGCCGTATTGCCCTGCATTCTCCACGGCTCAAAGGACAGGAATGTGATGTTCAGCTCTTCTTCTTCCGGAAATTCCCAGGTATCCCAAAGGTTCAGTTCGTTATCTTTTAAGGTGCCGCATCGTACCCCTCTGATATTCTCTCCGTAAAGTCTTCCCGTCTCCACACGAAATCGGCAACCCCTTTCATCGGCCTGATTTACTGCCAGTCCAGCCTGGGGCGTATCCATATCTTCCAGACGCAGTTCCTCTGTAATCGGGAATGCCGCCATTGCTGCCGCATTTCTTCCGCGCACGCTTTCCACTGTCATCTCCATATTTGCTGGACACGCCAGATTGTGGTATTCTTTCTTTTCCATCAGAATACATCTGGGATTTGCGTAACTGGTAGTTCCCAGCTCCGGAAGCAGCATATCTCCGTCCGCCTCCAGGACGATTCCTCCCCTGTCCTCATGGAAATGCCCTGTCATGGGATTTCGCTCCGCAGTTATCAGCAGCTTTACATTTCCTCTCCGGTATGCCGCCAGTCCTCCCTGCGGAAATACCACAGAAGATTGATACGGTCTTGTGTAGGGCTGAAGATCGATCTTATCTCTGTAATACAGATAGAACAGAAAATCAAAAGCATTTTGCGTATCTTCAATTCCCTCTCCGGCAAACCTGGCAGTCAGATAACTGTTTCCTTCCGGGAAGTCACATACCATGGTCATAAATACTAAGAGCAGCGTTGAGCAAGGCACTCCTCCTCCGCAGTTTACAGGAATCCGCCTGCCGATCCGGTCTCCTGCACACATAAGCGCCTCCAGGTATTTCCCTGCTTTCCTAAATCTCTGCGGGACCACTTCTGCGGCACTGCACCCTTTATATAGAGCATACATATGCCACAGCACGATAGAGGTGCTGAAAGAATACTCAAAATAATCCCCCCCTTCTGCACAGTGTCCATCTTCTGACAGATAGTTTTCTACCAAACAGGTGTGGTGAGCATAGGCCTCCTCCAGATACTCTTCAAATCCCCCCTTCAGGTTCTGCAGCAGAGCTGCTCCCAGCGCAACGCCCCGGCAGCCCACAACGCCCTGATTCATATAGTTGCGGTAACCAGGTTCCATGCATTTGCTG
The DNA here is from genome assembly GCA_930989745.1 of uncultured Lachnospiraceae bacterium. GTDB lineage: Bacteria > Bacillota > Clostridia > Lachnospirales > Lachnospiraceae > Egerieimonas_A > Egerieimonas_A faecigallinarum. The sequence continues at coordinate 39,560 of CAKNMY010000011.1, forward strand.
CGCACAAATTTCCAGACTGCCTCCGCTTTTTCCGCGATCATCATCCACGCCTGGTCCGTAAATACCCCCTTCAGAAATCCACAGGACAGCACCAGCTCTGTAAGCAGATGTTCCTCTGTAAAACATACATGGTGAAAATCTGATGCTTCCCATTCACATACCGGTCCCTCGAACCACTTCATCTGAAGCATCGCGAGAATCAGTTGCGCTGCTCTGCGGCTGTAATTCTCTCTCTCCAACAGCCATCCCGCGATAGCAAGATTCAGAATAGGTCCTTCCAGCAGAGGTCTGTTCCTGTCTTTTTTCCGCACAAACCGGTACATATGGGGTGCCACAGGAACATATTCTCCTAGTACGTCCTCCGGATGAATTTTCATCGCCTCTTCGGCTCTCTCCTCAAAAAACTTTCTGGCTTTCTGTTCCGCACGCACGCTGTCCTTCAGCTTCCCGCCTTCTTCTACAGGAAAGACCAGATTTTCCTTCAGCTCTCCTGGAACCGAAATCAGAAGCCTGTCCATCTTTTCTTCCTCCCACACAGGGCGTCTCTTTTCAAGAATCGGCAGACGTTTGGCACATGCAGTCCCCATCCAGCTTAAAAGTACTACGTTTTTATCAGCCTTGGAATCCATCTGAAGACGAACCTCTGTGAGCACTCCCTGCGCGCCCTTTTTCAGAGGCGCGCTGATATCCAGAGGCGCTTCCTCTCCCTCAAGACCACAGAACAAAGTCTGTTCTTTTCCGTCAACCACTGCTTTTCCGGAAAGGCGCGCTCCCGGCGGCACGCTCAGAAAACATTCAAATATATCATACTCCTCCAGGGCTACTTCCCCCTGCCATAGAATCTCAAAATGATTTCCTCCCTGGAAGGACAGCCCATCCCACTGGCGTTCTTTTCTGGCACCCATGACTGATATTTCTTCATCTTTACACAAATGTCTGTCAAACGCAGGGAAAAAAATTCCCTCCGCCTCGCTAAATGGCGTTATGTTTCTGATCACTTTCCCGGTACCCCCTCTACATAAACAGTGATTTCCGTCACTCCCGCCGGTATCTGATAGATCAGATACGGCAATATCGTCCGGCTGTGCATCAGGTTTACATTGGCCTCACAGAAGACGCATACCCCTTCTGCCGTTCCCTGGCGCAGTTCTATCCTGCTGCTTCCCGCGCTTCCAGATACGGCGGCTCTTCCTTGCGCGCAGTCCTGGTACAGTTCTTTCTGCTCCGTCCACGGCAGCGGAAATCCTCCTTCCACCGCTGTGTATGATCTGTCTGAACGAATGACATGTCTCCGTATATGACCTATCCCTTCCGGCTGAAGTACAGTCTCTACTTCCACCCCTTCCATGGGGCTCCATTTTGACCAGATGCTGTCTTGTGTACAGCGCACTTCTATACATTTTCTTCTTATGAAATAGTATCCGTCTCTCAGAAATGCAAGCATATTGTCAGGCGCTGCCTGGCTGATACCGCGTGCGGAACGCGGAACCTGGAAGCCGAAATAGCTGGAGTAAGCAAATTTCTCATATTTTTCTGCAGTATGTACCGGTTCCCATTCTGCATACTGACCTGATGTCAGAGCTGTCACATATCCGTCTTTTTCTCTCTGGATAATCATTCCGGCATGAGGCAGCACTTTCACAGCCTCGAGTCTGGGAAGCGGCAGCTCTTCAGCCTGCCAGAACGGGTGCTCCTCGGGCAGGGCCAGCACCGCAAAAGATTTCAATGCCCAATATGGAGACTGTGAAGAATTGTATCCCTCACACATATGCAGATTGGGATACCTGTATCCAAGGGTCAGTTTACCCTCTGCGTCAAAAATAGGCTGTGAGAACCACCACCGCATATGGCGGTTTAAAATTCCCTTGATCACGCCCCACGGAAGCGCTTCTGTGCCTGAAAATGCCAGAGCCGACCAGAAACATCCCTGCGCAAAGCGGTAGGTAAGGCTTCTGCCGTATGGAAGCGCCTCTCCACGATCTCCAAACCAGTAAATAAAGCTTCGGGCAAACTCTGCAGCGCGCTCTCTGTAGATCCGGCTGCGTTCGGGATCTTTTTTCTCCATAAGTCCCGCGTACAGCAGTCCGTAAAAGTGCATGGCAAACGCAATGTAATAATCTCTCTGCTTTGTCAGTCCATCACTGTACCACCCGTCTCCCAGATAAAAATCATCCACTCTGTTCAGGTCTGCTTCCAGCTGCGGTAAGCTGTATTCCCCTCCTACGTTTCTCAGTCCGCAGTTCACAAGCACACGGAAAAACAGCCAGTTGTTATCTGAAATCTTATGAGTGTTGATCTGAAGCAGCCAGTCCTGAAAATTCTTCTTTTCCTGCTCGCTCAGCGGTTTCCACACCTTGTCTGGTGTCATCAGCAGTCCGTACGCAAGAGATGCCATTTCCACATATGCCTGTTCCCCATCTCCGTAATCTCCCCAGTATTCCGGATGATTCCTGTCAGTGCCGTGGGCAATTCCCTCTAAAATTATCTCATCAAGCGGACTGTTCGTACCACCTGCCCAGAGAGGTACAAGTCCCCACAAAAGGCGTCCGAACCCTTCCAATCCCGCTGTACGTGCTCCGTAATGAGCTGCATTCTGCCCAATGAGCATCAGGGCTCTCCCTGGAGAATAATACTTTTTCAGAGGCTGCATGAGGTTGAACATCGCTTTCTCATAATCTTTTCTGTTTCTAAAATCCTTCTTCATAGTACCTGTTTCCTCCTGATATATTTAAGCAGGGCGGCGCCATTTTAAGTTCTCCCAAAATGGCGCCGCCCTTCTATCCCTAGAGTATTTTATTCAGCACTTGCTCTCCACTCATCAATCTGTCTCTGTACTTCATCCATTACAGTCTGAAGTCCGGCCTGTTCCATCTTCTCGTTTCGCTCTTCTATATAAGCGTCAATGTCATCTGTGGTATACTGTCCATTATTATACTCTTTTGCCACGGAGCTCATCTGTGCCAACTCAGATTGTACATTTGACGGATCAAAAACAAATCCTCGCAGTGGGGAAACCTCCGCCTCCCGGTTCAGAGTATCTGTTGCTTCCCAAAGTCCGTCTTCCTGACCCGGCAGGTAAAAGGCATTAAACTGGTTACCCAACATCCATGCATAAGCACTGAAGTCATATCCTGAATCTTCAATCGGTTCAATGCTGTTGTCATCTGTCTTGGTGTAGTGTTCTCCCTCGATACCGAATACAAGTTCATTATAGATTTCCGGATCTGTATATACTGCATTCAGAAGTTTCATGGCTTCTTCCGGGTGCTTGGAGTTCACATTGATAGCTGTCATAGTCTCGGAACCGGACTGAGCTTTGATATATGTACCCTCAATCGGAACTGCGATATATTCCACACCCTGTCTCTGAGTCATTTCTGCATCCCAGCCCGGTTTATATGAAGACAGTGTACATACATATCTGTTTGCCTTTACGTCTGCTGTATTATCCATAACCGTTGCGATATCCTTGCGAATGTAACCTTTCTGATACCACTCATTATCTTTTCTGAGCTGTTCTTCTACTGCTTCATTTCCATTCAGGAGTTTTGCCTCCGCATCCTCTTTATCAACAGCTACCACAACACCTGTAGATCCATTTCCTCCGCTTGCACTTACAACATCTTCATATTTTTTCTCAAATACCGGACTTACACGCTCATCAATTGGAAACATGTTTGGCTCGTTCTGTACAATCTGATCCAGGAACGGCTCCAGCTCGCTGATATCAGACAGGGATGTCTTGTCAAATCCGTATTTGTCTGCGTATTCTTTCTGTATTGCAACGCCCAGCTGTCTTGCAATAATCTGCTGGTTTGGAACTGCATAAACCTCTCCGTCCACAGTAGCAACATCCAACAGCCACTCCGGCATTGCCGCTTTGATATCCTGGCCATATTCATCCAGCAGATCACCGATCGGCAGAAATGCTTCTCTGGACATATTGTCACTGAAGCTGTTCAGCCAGTTGGATGTGAATACCAGGTCATAATCTTCGCCTGCAGTACTTTTCAGTCTCATTTTATCGTTGTATTCTCCCTGCGGAATTACTTCCAGATTCAGTTTTACATTAATTTTTTCTACGAGCTTTTTGTTCAGATCTTCCATCACCATGTCTAGGTCTTCTTTTTTGTCTCCGAATACGCACCATGTTACGGTTACCGCTTCCTCAGAACCTCCATCTTTAGTAGAAGCCGCATCATCTTCTGACCTTGCTGCATCAGCGCTGTCTCCATTGCTTCCGCATCCTGCCAGAGTCCCCAGTGCCATTACCCCTGCCATTGCCAGGGCAATCCATCTTTTTCTCATATTATTTTCCTCCTAAAAATAGTTTATATTGTTCCACCCGCAGCGGAATTCAATATCAAAATCAGCCTTTTACGGCTCCTACGGTCATGCCTCTTGTAAAGTACTTCTGAAAGAACGGAAACACCAGAAGCATAGGCCCAATCGCCACCACCAACATTGCCATTCTGAGGTTCTCACCCGGCAGATCCTGAATATTTACCGAGGATGGAACATTCTGCATCGCATCCAGCAGAGCCCTCAGATTCATCATCATTCGCTGAAGCATATACTGCAGTGGAACCAGACGGTCATCCCTGATATACAGCATCGCGTTGTACCATTCATTCCACTTTGCCAGAGCATTCAAGAATGCCACAGTAGCAAGTACCGGTTTTGACAGCGGAAGCACAATCCTGAAGAAGATGTGGTACTCACTTGCCCCGTCAATCACTGCCGCTTCATACAGAGCTTCCGGCAGCTGTTTAAAGAATGTCCTCAACATGATAATGTGGAATACATTAATCAGGCTGGGCAGAATCAGAGCTGCCAGCGAATCTGTCAAGTGCAGGTACTGCGTATTGATAATGTAACTCGGCACCATACCTCCACTGAACAACGTTGGAAAGAAAATAAAGAAAGTCAGGATTCCTTTATACCGGAATGAACTCCTCGCCAGACAGTACGCTGCCATTGCCATAAACAGTACTGCAAGGAATGTACCGACTACTGTGATAAAAATAGTTACCATATAGGCATTGACTATAGTCTCCGGATTTTTGAACAGATACTTGAATGCTGTAAAATCCACTTTGCTTGGAAGCACTGAAAATCCGTTTATCGCAAGATCCGTCTCACTGGACAGAGAAGCGGAAACTACGATCATAAAAGGCACAATACATAAAACTCCGAACAGGATAAAAAACAGATGAATAAATATACTGGTTTTGTTCCTTTTCTTTACAGCGGAATGCTTTTTATCTTTCATTTCTACTCCTTTCTCTCAGAACAGTGAGTTTTCCGGTGATATCTTCTTGACAATCAGGTTCGTCGCTACAAGGGTAACGAAGCAAACTACTGACTGTACCAGTCCTACAGCACTCGACATACCAATATTTCCCTGCTGCATCAGAGCCCGGAATACATATGTATCAATTACGTCTGTTGTTGAATACAGCGCTCCAACATCTCTGGTAACATTGTAGAACAATCCAAAATCCGCACGAAAGATTTTTCCGATATCCAGAATCGCCATAACAATAATAATCGGTACAATCTGAGGAAGGGAAACGTGCCAGATCCTCTGAAGCTTTCCAGCTCCATCAATCTCTGCAGCCTCAAAGAGTTCATTATCCACTCCCATCAGCGCCGCGTAATAAATGATACTTCCAAGCCCGACTCCCTGCCAGGTTTTTGCAATCAGAAGGATTATAGGCCAGTACTTCGCTTCTGAATACCACTCAATTCCCCCTTTACCAAACGCTTCCAGAATCTGGTTGACCAGGCCTTTGGTAGGATCTAGAAGCGAGTACACGATATATCCTACAGCTACCCAGGAAATGAAGCTTGGAATAATGGATACCGTCTGATAAACCTTTACATGAGAACGCCTCTTAACTTCAAACATAAGTAATGCAAACAGTACGCCGAAGAAAATTCCTGCTGCAATAAACAACAGATTCAGCCCCAGAGTGTTGCGGATAACGCGGAATGCATCCTGGCTCTCAAAGAAAAATCTGAAATTTTCCAGTCCCACCCATGGACTTCCAAAGATTCCCTGGGGTACTTTATAATCCTTAAATGCCAGTACGATACCGAACATGGGAGCGTAATTAAACACCGCCAGAAGAATGATTGTAGGAAGTGCCAGAGATAAAAGCTGCAGATTTTCTTTTCTGTGTACTTTTCCGTGTGCTTTTCTTCTTTTCATCTCGTTCCTCCTTGTTTTCTTTTTCTGAATTCATTATATTAAAAATTAAGAA